>JBQGEH010000160.1:0-2173 GCA_052039515.1 Nakamurella sp.
CCCCTAGTATGACGGACCCCCCCCCCATCACGCCCCGTCCGCGGCGCCCCCCCACCCCCGGGGCCGCCGCCGGGCCCCCCCCCCTCGTCCGGCGCGGCGCCGGCGGCCCCGCCGCCCCCCCGGCGGCCGTGTCGTCGACCGTCACCTCGACGTCGGCCACCCCGTCCGGCACCGTGTCCGGCACCGCGACCGCCGGGACCGGCGTGTTCGACAGCTCGACCGTGCACAGCATCTCCGTCGAGTACGACCAGGCCGCCTACGACGCGATGATGGCCACGTTCACCAGCACCGGCGAGAAGGAGTGGATCAGCGCGACGGTCACCATCGACGGCACCGTGTTCACCGACGTCGGGATCAAGCTCAAGGGGAACTCCTCGTTGCGCGGGCTGCAGGACGGCGGCGGCGGGATGGGCGGCACCGCCGGTGATCTCTCGACCGACGAGCCGGAGGGTCTGCCCTGGCGCATCCGGCTCGACAAGTACGTCGACGGCCAGAACTACCAGGGCCAGACCGATCTCGTCATCCGTGGCAACAACACCGAGACCAGCCTGAACGAGGCCGTCGCGCTGGAACTGCTCGGCGCGGCGGGTCTGGCCACCGAAGAGGCGGCCAGCACCCGGTTCTCGGTCAACGGCGGCACCGAGGCGCTGCGCCTGGTCATCCAGAACCCGACCGACGAGTGGGACGAGGAGAACTTCGACACCGACGGGGTGCTCTACAAGTCCGAGGCCGAGGGCGACTGGTCCTACCGGGGCGAGGACCCCACCGCCTACACCGAGGCGTTCTCGGTCGAGGCCTCCACCAGCGGTGAGGACGACTACACCCCGCTGGTCGACTTCCTGCAGTTCGTCAACGAGTCCGACGACGCGACCTTCGCCGCCGAGTTGTCCCAGCACCTGGACGTCGACGCCTTCGCCACCTACCTCGCGGTGCAAACCCTGGTGGCCAACTCCGACGACATCGACGGCCCCGGCAACAACTCCTACCTGCGCTACGACGCGACGACGGGGTCGTTCACCGTGGTCGCCTGGGACCAGAACCTGTCGTTCGGCGGCCTGGGCGGAGGCATGGGCGGCATGGGAGGGGGTATGGGCGGCGGCCAGGACGGCGCCGCGGGCATGCGTCAGCGCCCCGGTCAGACCGGCACCGACGACGGCGGTGCGCCCACCGACCTCCCGACCCCGCCAGACGGCCAGGCGCCGGACGGAACGACGCCGGACGGGGTGGCCGGTGGACAGCGGCCCGGCGGGATGGATGGCGGCATGCGGGGCGGCAACGTCCTCGCCGAGCGGTTCCTCGCGAACAGCGATTTCCAGGCGCTCTACGACGCGGCGGTCACCCGGCTCCGCGAGGAGCTCTACGCCAGCGGCACCGCCCAGAGCATCCTCGACACCTGGACCGACGTGCTGACCAGCCAGGCCGGGGACCTCGTGTCCACCGACACCGTGGACCGCGAAGCGGCGAGCATCTCGGCCTACTTCACCGCGTCCTGACACTCCTGTACGGCCGGCCCGACCCGGGCCGGCCGTACGGCAGGATCGGCCGGGTGACCGATGTGCTGGTGATCGGGGCCGGCGTGACCGGCCTGACCACGGCGGTGCTGCTCGCCGAGCAGGGCGCCGACGTCCTCGTCCGGACGACCGAGGACCCGACGGCGACCACGTCGGTGGTCGCCGGTGCGCTGCTCGGCCCCGTCCACGGCGAGCCGGACGACGATCGGATCCGCGGCTGGCTCGAGCATTCCGATGCGGTGTTCCGGTCCCTGGCCGAGGACCCGACGTCCGGTGTCCGTGTGCGCCGCGGGCGGCTGTTCGAACCGGGCGAGCCGGAGCCGTCCATCCGGGCCACCCCCGGGTACGAGGTCTGCACCGGGGCGGACGCCCTCCCCCGGCCGGGCACCACCTACCGGGCCGACATCCCGTTGGCCGACATGCGGGTGTACCTGCCGTACCTGGTCGGCCGGCTGCAGCGCGGCGGCGGCCGGATCGAGACCGGCCCGGTCGCGTCCCTGGCCGACGCGGCCGCCCTCGCGCCGGTCGTCGTCAACTGCGCCGGGGTGGCCGCCGGCCGGCTCACCGCCGATGCGGACCTGCACCCGGTGCGCGGACAGCACGTCATCGTGACCGACCCCGGCCTGGACGAGTTCTGCTACGAGGGGTACGCCGCGGCGTGG
>JBQGEH010000161.1:0-4260 GCA_052039515.1 Nakamurella sp.
CTCCCACCGCGGCCCCGACGCCCGCCCCGTCGACGCAGGCGCCGCCGGCTCCCGGCCCGCCCGTCCGCCTGCAACTCCCCTCGCTCGGCATCGACAGCCCCGTCATCGGCATCGGGGTGACCGACACCGGCGAACTCGAGATCCCCGAGGACGTCGACGACATCGGCTGGTACCGCTACGGTCCGGCCCCGGGGGAGGGTGCGGGCTCGGCCGTGCTGACCGGCCACGTCGACAGCGCCTCGCAGGGTGCCGGCCCCTTCGCGCGGCTCGGCGAGCTCGCCGAAGGAGACCCGGTGACGGTGGTCGACGAGACCGGCGTCGCCCGGACGTTCACCGTGCTGTCCCGCGAGGAGTGGGCGAAATCGGAGGTGCCCCTGGACCGGATCTTCGACCGGGGCGGTAGCCCCCGCCTCGTCCTGATCACCTGCGGCGGCGACTTCGACCGCAGCTCCGGTCACTACGAGGACAACATCGCCATCACCGCGGTTCCCGTCGGGACCGGTCCGGCCTGAGCGACCCGGCCCCATCATTGCGTAGGCTCCGCTCTGTGTCCGACCGCCCCTCGACCCGCGCGGAGGGGGCCGACGAACCCGAGGACGACGTCCTCGTCGCCGCCTTCGCCGCCGGTGACGCCGCCGCCCTGCGGACGGCGTTCGACCGCTACAGCGGGATGGTGTTCCGCATCGGGATGCTGCGGCTCGGCGACTTCCACCAGGCCGAGGAGCTCGTCCAGTCGGTCTTCGTCCGGGCCTGGCGCGGCCGTGAGGGCTTCGACCCGGCGCGCGGATCGCTGGCCGCCTGGCTGCTCGGCATCGCCCGGCGACTGATCGCCGATCACTACGCGGGCCTGGAGAAGGACCGGCGGGTGAAGATCGCCGCGCAGCGGACGGCGCCCCGCAGTACCGAGGAGCGGGCCGCCGACCGGATCGTCGACGCGGTCTTCGTCGGAGATCAGGTCAATCGTCTGCCGGAGCAGCAACGAACAGTCTTACGTCTGGCGTTCTACTCGGATCTGAGTCACTCCGAGATCGCCGAGACCACCGGGCTGCCACTCGGCACGGTGAAGAGTCACATCAGGCGGGGCCTGATCCAGTTGCGGAAGGTGTGGGAGGTGGACGGTGCGACATCCTGACGCCGACGACCTCGCCCTGTTCGCCGTCAGCCACGGCCCCGACCTCGCCGACCAGACCGAGGTCTCCGAGCACCTCGACGACTGCGCAGACTGCCGCGCCGAGGTGGACGCCTTCCGTGACGTCGCCGGGCTGGTCCGCGACGACGACCCCGCGGATGTACCCGCCGCCGGCGACCACGTCTGGGGCGCCATCGCCGACGTGCTGTGGCCGGGTGGCGTCGGGGCGCCCAGCGGACCGTTGCGCACCGCCGTCGCGGCCGATCGGATACCGGTCCCGGTCGATCCCGCGCCGGTCGCCACCGGTCCCGCGCCCGCCGCGCCCCCGGTCGACGAGCTGGCCGACCGGCGCCGCCGCCGGTCCCGCTGGACGCACGCCGCGGCCGCGCTGGTCGTCGGGGCCGCGCTCGGGGCCGGCGCCGTCGCCGTGACCCGGACCGACGACCAGCCCGACCCCACCCAGGTGGAGGCCACCGCCGCCCTGGAGCCGATTCCCGGCACCCCGGCACCGCCCTCCGAGGCCGGGCGGGCCGAGCTGCTCGCCGTCGACGGTGCCCAGCGGGTCGTCGTCGACGTGCCCCGGCTGCCCGCCATCGACGGCGCCTACGAGGTCTGGCTGTTCGGCGCCGACGGGCGGATGGTCTCGCTCGGCGCGCTGCAGGGCGGACGCGGCGACTTCACCGTCCCGCAGGGCATCGACACCACCGAGTACCGCACCGTCGACGTCTCCGACGAACCGGCCGACGGCAACCCCACCCACTCCGGTGTCAGCGTCGTCCGGGGCACCTTCAGCTGACCGGCCGCCACATGCGGGGACCGGCTGCGTCGGTGGCCGCCAGTAGGGTGGACCGGGCCGCGGGGCACCTCCGCGCGGCCACCGATCACCCTCAGGAGCTCCCATGCAGCCAGGCGGATTCGACCTGTCGCAGCTGATGCTGCAGGCCCAGCAGATGCAGGACGGGATGGCGCGCGCCCAACGCGAGCTGGCTGACTCCACCGTCAGCGGCACCGCCGGTGGCGGACTCGTCACGGCCACCCTGACCGGCACCGGCGAGCTCGTCGGCCTGGAGATCTCGGCCGAGGCGGTCGATCCCGCGGACACCGAGACCTTGGCCGACCTCGTCATCGCCGCCGTCCGGGACGCCCGGGCCGAGGTCGAGGCGCTCACCGAGCGGCTGATGGGTCCGGTCACCGGTGGTCTCGGCGACCTCGCCGGCGGGCTGGGGATGCCGGGCCTGCCCGGCCTGCCCGGCTGACCGCGCGTGTACGAAGGACCGGTCCAGGACCTCATCGACGAACTGGGCCGGCTGCCCGGGATCGGGCCGAAGTCGGCCCAACGCATCGCCTTCCACCTGCTGACCGTCGACCCCGCCGACCTGACCCGGCTGCAGAGCGCCCTGCAGCGGGTGAAGGACGAGGTCAAGTTCTGCGAGCTGTGCGGCAACGTCGCCGAGGACACGCTGTGTCGGATCTGCGCCGACCCGCGGCGGGACGCGGCCGCCATCTGCGTCGTCGAGGAACCCAAGGACGTCGCCGCCGTCGAGCGCACCCGTGAGTTCCGCGGCAAGTACCACGTGCTCGGCGGTGCCATCTCGCCCATCGACGGGGTCGGACCGGACCAGCTGCGGATCGCGCCGCTGCTGCGTCGGGTCGCCGACGACGTCGTCACCGAGGTCATCATCGCCACCGACCCGAACATGGAGGGGGAGGCGACGGCCACCTACCTCATCCGCCTGTTCAAGAGCTTCCCCGGGCTGTCGGTGACGCGGCTCGCGTCCGGGCTGCCGGTGGGCGGGGACCTCGAGTACGCCGACGAGGTGACCCTCGGCCGGGCGTTCTCCGGTCGCACCTCGGTCGGCTGACGGCCGGTGCCCGGTCGGGACGACCACCTCGACGACCTGGTGGCGGCGGTCCTGGCCGCCCCGGCCCGTCTCGGCGACATCCGGCTGGTGGCCGTGGACGGTCCGTCCGGATCCGGGAAGACCACGCTGGCCGATCGACTGCGGTCCGCGCTGGCCGCCGCGGGCATTCCCGCGGCCACGGTGCGCACCGACCACTTCGCCACCTGGGACGATCCGTTCGGGTGGTGGCCGCGGCTCGAGCGCGACGTGCTCGGCCCGCTCGCGGCCGGTCGGCCGGCGGTCTACGCCGCCATGGACTGGTCGGACGGCCCACCGGTGGCCCGCACGCCGGTCACGGTGCCGCCCGTCGACGTCGTCGTGCTCGAGGGGGTGTCGTCGGCCCGGCGGGCGGTGGCGGACCGGCTGTCGCTGGTGGTGTGGGTGGAGAACCCGGACCGCGCGCAGCGGGCCGGCCGGGCGATCGCCCGCGACGGTGAGGCGATCCGCGAGCCCCTCCGGGCCTGGCAGGACGCCGAGGACGCCTGGTTCGCGGTGGACCGGCCGGCCGACCGCGCCGACGTGCGCCGGCCGGGGTCAGCGGACGGTTGACCCCCCACGGCTCTTCCGCTTGGCGGCGTACATGGCCTCGTCGGCGGCCTGCCAGGCACCGGGGAAGCCGCTCACGACCGAGTAGGGCGCGGCCCCGAACGACCCCGACACCCCGGCCGCGGCGAGGGCGGCGGTCATCCGGTCGATGAGCCGGTCGGCCTGGTCGGGACTCGCTCCGATCATCACGATGCCGAACTCGTCGCCGCCCAGCCGGGCCAGCACGTCCCCGTGCCGGATGTTGGACGTCATGGCCGTCGCGGCGCGCTGGATGTAGCGGTCACCCTCGTGGTGACCGAAAGTGTCGTTGACGTACTTGAGCCGGTCCAGATCCATCACGATGACGCAGGCCGGGTCGGCGAACCGCTTGAAGCGGTCCTCCTCCTCCTCGAGGAAGCGGTCCCATCCCCGCCGGTTGACCAGTCCGGTCAGGGCGTCGGTCTCGGACTCGATCCGGGTCCGCTCCAGCGCACGGGCCGCGTCGGTGACCGAGGTGTCGGCGTCCAGCACCGACGACAGCAGCGCGGACAGCAGACCGAGCAGCGGCTGCAACCGCAGCATCGAGTCGTCCTGGGCGTCGGGGGCGAAGCCGCACACCGTGCCGAACAGGGCACCGTCGGGCAGCACGATCGGCGTCCCGACGTAGGCGCCGATGGGCATCGGCAGCTGCTGGGCGAGCACGTC
>JBQGEH010000162.1:0-1533 GCA_052039515.1 Nakamurella sp.
CGGCCTGGCCCGCCCGGGATCTGCGCGACGTGGTGGTGCAGTCGGAGTTCGGGCAGTGGCCGACCGTCGCCGACGCGGCGGCCGGAGTCGGTCCCGTGCTCACCGCACTGGTCGACGCGATGCTGGCCGCCGACGCCGCCGTTCGTCCCACCCTGCGTGAGGTGCTGGCCCGACTGGCCGACTGCCCCGCCCCCGAAACGTTGCCGGCGGTGACCGCACCGGCCGAGGGCGCCGACGGCGGCCGGCACGCCCGGCCGGAACCGGTGACGCCGGAGCCGCCACCGTTCCCCGCCCCGTCGCCCGCTGCGGAGGGACGCCACCGGCGTGAGCCCGGGCTCGGTCCCGCCCCCGGGTGGTCGCGGGTGCTCGTGCCCGCCGTCGTCCTGGCGGTGGTGGTCGCCGCCGCGGTCGCCGCCGGTGTCTGGTGGGCCGACCGGGACCGTCCGGCCGCGGCGACGCTGCCCGCCGAGGCGACCGCCGCCGGGTCCGCGCCGGTGTCGGCCGCCACCCCGGCGGTCGACTGGTCCGCGGTGATCGACGGCCTCGACGCACGCCGGGCCGCCGCGTTCGCCGCCGCCGACCCGGCGCTGCTCCGCGAGGTGTGGGCGGTGACCGCGCCGGGCCTCGTCGAGGACGACACCCGCATCCGGTCCCTGCAGGCGCAGGGACTGCGCGTGGAGGGCCTGCGACACGAGATCACCGCGGTGCAGCGCCTGGACGACGGCGCCGCCGACCCGACGGCGATGCCGGTGCTTGCGGTCACCGAGGCGCTTCCGTCGGCCACCGTCCGCGACGGCGCGGGGGAGGCCGTCGGCAGCACCGCGGCGGTGGACGGCGTCCGCCGGGTCCTCACCCTGGAGCCCGCGGCTGACGGGTTCCGCATCGCCTCGGTGACCGCCGGCGCCGGCTGACAGCCCGGTGTCCGCCGGGTCACCCCGGCCGGGCGGCCTGCCTCCGCGGCACTGTCGGTGCCCCGTCCTAGCGTGAGGTCCATGCGGCTGCTGCACACCTCGGACTGGCACATCGGGCGGACCTTCCACGGCCGTCCGCTGCTGGCCGACCAGGAGCAGACGCTGTCCGTGATCGCCGACCTGGTGCGGTCGGAGCGGATCGACGCGGTCCTCATCGCCGGCGACCTCTACGACCGGGCGGTCCCGTCGGTGGACGCGGTCCAGCTCGCCACCCGGTCGCTGCGGCGCATCCGCGACGCCGGCGCGCAGATCGTGCTGTCCACCGGCAACCACGACTCCGCCGCCCGGCTCGGCGCGTTCGGCGACTTCCTCGCCGCCGGCGGCCTGCACATCCGGTCCGCGGTCGATCAGCTCGACGAGCCCGTGCTGCTGTCCGACCGGCACGGTGAGGTCGCCGTCTACGGGATCCCGTACCTCGAGCCGGACGTCGCCCGGCAGTCGATGGCCGTGCCCGAGGCCCGTGGTCACGCCGGCGTGCTGGGGGAGGCGATGACCCGGATCCGCGCCGACCTGGCCCGCCGGCCCGCCGGCACCCGCTCCGTCGTGCTGTCCCACGCCTTCG
>JBQGEH010000163.1:0-7934 GCA_052039515.1 Nakamurella sp.
GACCGACCGGCTCCGGCGGCGTCGAGGGCTCGGTCGAGTTCGTCGACGCCGAGGTGCTGCGGCTGCTGCGCCGCCGATCGCTGGCGAGCCTGCGCGCCGAGGTCGAGCCGGTGCCGCCCGCCGCCTTCGCCCGCTTCCTGCCAGCCTGGAACGGCATCGGACCGTCCGCCCGCAAGGAGGACCGGCTGCGCGGCGCCGACGGGCTGCTGCGGTGCATCGAGCAGTTGGCCGGCGTCATGGTGCCCGCCTCCGCGCTCGAGACCCTGGTGCTGCCGGCGCGTCTCGCCGGTTACACCCCTGCGTTGCTGGACGAGCTGATGGCCGCCGGCGAGGTCATCTGGGCCGGCCACGCGGCGCTGGCCAAGGACGACGGCTGGGTGTCGCTGCACCTCACCGACGCGGCGCCGCTGACCCTGCCGCTGCCGGCCGGGTCCCGCGACGAGCCCGACCCGCAGGTGCTCGGCGACATCCACGGCGCGGTGCTCGAGGTGCTGGCCGGCGGCGGCGCCTACTTCTTCCGCCCGCTGGCCGAAGCGGTGGCGCTGCGGGTCGGCGCCATCGACGACGCCAAGCTGGTCGAGGTGATGTGGGACCTGGTGTTCGCCGCGCAGATCACCGGTGACACCCTGACCCCGGTCCGGGCCCGGCTGGCCGGCGGCAAGACCACGCACCGGCAGCGGCCGGCCGCACCCCGGTCCCGGCTGCGGGGGATGGGGCTGTCCCGGTCGTCGCTGACCGCCGCCGCGGCCCGGCCCGCCCCGGCCACCGTCGCCGGCCGGTGGTCCCTGGTGCCGCCGGTGGAGACCGACGCGACCGTCCGCGCGCACGCCACCGCCGAGATCCTGCTCGACCGCTACGGTGTCGTGACCCGCGGCTCGGTCGTCGCCGAGGACGTCCCCGGCAACTTCGCCGGGGTGTACCGGGTGCTGTCGGCGTTCGAGGAGGCCGGCCGGACCCGCCGCGGGTACTTCATCGAGGGTCTGGGTGCCGCCCAGTTCGCCTCCACCGGTGCCGTCGACCGGCTGCGCAGCTTCGTGCGCACCCCCGGATCGGAGCTGCTCACCGACGAGGTCGAGGCCGCGGTGGTGCTGGCCGCGGCCGACCCGGCCAACCCGTACGGGGCCGCACTGCCCTGGCCGGAGGTGATGGCCGAGGAGAAGCACCGGCCGGCCCGCCGGGCCGGGGCGATGGTCGCCCTGGTCGACGGGGAGATCGCGCTGTACGCCGAGCGCGGCGGTCGCTCGCTGCTCAGCTTCACCGAGTCGCCCGAGCTGCTCGCCTCGGCCGCGCGTGGCTTCGCCACCGCGGTGACCCGTGGCGGTCTCGGTTCGATGACCGTCCAGCGCATCGACGGCACCGAGGCGCTCGCCGCCGCGGGCGGACCGGTGAGCAAGGCCCTGGAGGAGGCCGGCTTCGCCGCCACCCCCCGCGGCCTGCGGTTGCGGCCCGCGGTGCGCTGACCCTCCCGGAGGCGACGTGAGCTGCGTCTCACCCGGGTAGGACAACGCAACCCCGGACGAGGTCGTCGCACGACGCTCGCCGCCTGCCGTCGTCACTGGTCACCGCGGGCGCCGACCCCATCGTGGCCCCGTCCGTGGACGACGAGAGCACCGATCTCACCCTCATCTGGAGGGTCAGGCGAGATCACGAACCGGTCTCGCCAGCCCCCGGCGGGCCTGGGTAGCGTCCGGCGACGACGACGCGTGGGGGTGGGCCGCGCCGACCTCCCCGCCTCGACAGATCGGTGTTGTATGCCCTCGCGCCCGACCAGCCCGCGCCCGACCACGGTCCGCTCCGCCCTCCGACGCCTCGCCCTCGCCGGCGTGCTGACCGCCGGTTCACTGGTCGCCGGTGCGGTGGCCGCCGGCCCGGCCACGGCCGCCGCGCCCGGCGTCACCTACCTGTGCTCGAGCGCCGACTACAGCTGTCTCGCCGGCTCCGGCTACTCCGGCCAGTCCGTCTGGGGATCCTGGGGACCCGGCCACAACTGCGTCAGCTACGCCGCCTTCCGACTCGAGCAGGCCGGGGTCGGCCGCCCGTGGCCCGGCCGCCTCGGCAGTGGCTGGGAGTGGGACGACCACGCCCGCGCCGCCGGCGTCCCGGTGGACGACAACCCCGCGGTGGGCGCGATCGCCCAGTGGGACAACTACGGTGCCGGCCACGTCGGCTACGTCGAGAACGTCACCGACACCTACATCGACGTCAGCGAGGACAACTTCTCCTCCCGCGGCGCCGGGACGTCCACCGTGCGCCGCATCGACCGCAACAGCCAGATGTTCGCCGACGCGTCGTTCATCCACATCGCCGACCGCGCCGCCCCCGTCGCCACCCCGCCGCCGCCCGTCAACCGGGTCGCCCAGGGCGCGATCGGGGAGGGTGCGCTGGTCGACCACCAGGGCGACGTCTACGTGATCGTCGGCGGTGCGCCGCTGTACGTCTCGACCTACGACGCGGTCGGCGGGCCCCGTCCGTCGACGACGCTCACCGACGCCGAGTTCGCGAGCCTGCGCTGGACGGTCCGGGACGGAACCATCCTGGCCGGCGCGCAGACCGGCGAGGTGTACCGGGTCACCGGCGGCGCTCCGCTGTACCTGACCACCTTCGACGCCATCGGCGGCCCGCAGCCGGTCGCGTGGGTCGACCAGGCCGCGCTCGACCACGCCGGCGCGCCGGGGAAGTGGAGCCACCTGCGCTCCCAGCCCGCCGACGGCACGACGGTCACCACCTGGCCGAACGGTGAGGTCTACCGGTTCGCCGGCGGCGCGCCGATCTACGTGTCCACCTTCGACGCGATCGGTGGCTGGCTGCCGATGCTGACCGTCGACCAGGCGGTCACCGACCGGGCCAGCGGCGGCGGCCGGTGGGACCACGTGCTCATGCGTCCGTCCGAGGGGACCGTCATCCGGGGTGGACAGACCGGCCGGGTGTACGTGATCCGCGACGGGCGCCCGCAGTACGTGTCCGACTGGGCGCAGATCGGCGGCCCCCGGGACAGCGTCCCCGTCGACCAGGTCGCCATCGACAACGCCGGTGGCCCCGGGCTGTGGAGTCACCTCGGGTGACGGGCCGCCGGCCGCGGTGATCTAGCGTGCGGGCATGACCTCCACCCTGCCCGCCGGCCTCCGTCCGGGCGGCCGCTTCGACGACTGGCGCCGCCCGCACGCGGGCTACGTGGTCGCCGACGTCGACGGCACGCTCATCCTCGAAGGATCCACCGCCACCCCCGGGGTCGCGCAGGCGGTCGCCGCGGCCACCGCCGCCGGCCTGCGGGTCGGCTTCGCCACCGGTCGGCTGCCGGCAGGCGTCCGCGACCTGGACACCCAGCTGCGGGTCCCCGGACCGCACGTCGTGCACAACGGTGCCCAGGTCCGCGAGGCGGGCGTTCCGGTGCAGACCTGGCCCATCGACCGCGACGTCGCCGCCCGGCTCGTCGACTGGTGCGTGGCCCGGGGTCTGTACGCCGAGTTCTACATCGGCGAGGAGTTCGTGGTCACCGAGCGGCAGCCCGCCGCCCAGGTCTACTGGGACCTCATCAGTGGCGACCCGCACGGTGTCGTCGCCGACGTCGACCCGGCCGCCGTCGACGTCATCAAGGCCACCGTGGTCGCCTACGGCGGCCGCGACGCCGACGCGCTCGTCACCGACCTGCGCGGCTTCGGGCTGGTCGCCGAGACCTCGACCTCGCCGGTGTTCCCCGGCGACCAGTTCATCAACGTCACCGCGCCGCAGGCCGACAAGGGCCGGGCGGTCGCCTGGGCCGCCGGTCACCTGGGGCTGGGCGTCGAGCAGGTGGTGGCCATCGGGGATGGGCTGAACGACCTCTCGATGCTGGCGGTCGCGGGCACCGCGATCGCGATGGGACAGGCGCCCGCCGTGGTCCGGGAGGCGGCGCACCTGATCGTGCCGGAGGTCGCCGAGGACGGCGTCGCCCACGCCCTGGCCGCGGCGGCCGGCTGGCTGGCCTGACCGCCGGGACCCCTCAGCCCGCCTCGCCCCGGTAGCTGCCGAAGCTCCACAGGTTGCCCTCCGGGTCGCGGACGCCGAACGAGGCGCCGCCCCCGGCGTCGTACGGGTCGACCGAGAGGTCCTGCAACACCTCGAACCCCGGTTCGTCACGGACCCGCGCGAAGATCTCCGCGGCGTGGTCGGTGACGACGTAGGTGCTGCCGGTGCCCGGGCGGGCCGGCCACTGCGGGCTCTCCCGGTGCGATCCGAGCATGATGCCGCCACCTTCCGGCCAGCGGAGCTCGGCGTGCTCCACCACGGCGGGGTCGTCCGGGCTGCGGTACTGGGCCACGATCACGAACCCGAACACCCGGACCAGGTGGTCGAGCGCGGCGGGTGCGTCGCGGTAGCGCAGGCCCGGCCAGACCTGCGGGGCGGGGCGGGAGGTGTCGGATGCGTCGGTCATGCTCCGGATCCTGCCGCCCCGTCCGGCGGTCCGTCTTGAACGAATGCCGACATCTCGGTGCGCCACTCGGTCGGGGTGCAGCCGGCCAGCCGCCGCCACTCCCGGGTCAGGTGCGCCTGATCGGCGTAGCCGTGCCGGGCGGCGAGCTCCGCCAGCCCGCCGCCCCGGCGGGCGGCGTCCCGGGCGCGCGCGAACCGGGCCACCCGCTCCAGCTGCTTGGGGCGCAGACCGTACTCCGCGGCGAACAGCCGGGTGAGATACCCGCGGCTCCAACCGATCTGGTCGGCCACCGGGCCGACGCCGGCGGCGTCCGGGCCCACCAGGCGCGTCCACGCCCACCCGAGCTCCGGCCGGATCGCCGCGTCCGGGACCACCGCGGCGGTGAGCCACCGCTCGACGGTGTCCAGCCGCGTCGCCCAGTCCGGGGCCGCGTCCAGGGCGTCGGCGAGCCGCCCGGCGGCGCCCCAGACCGCTTCCAGGTCGACGAGCTCCGCGGCCACCGCGCCCGCCGGCAGCCCGCACAGCGCCCGCGCCCCGAGCGGGGTGAGATCGAGCTGGATGCCCTGGTGACCGGCCGTCGGGAAGATGAACGCCGGCCCGTCGTGCAGGCCCGACAGCAGCATCGCCCGCTCCGTCGCCCGGTCCGGGTCCGCGCTCCACCCGACCCGCAGCGGCCGCCCGAACGACAGGATGACGGTCAGCGCGGGAGTCGGCACCCCGTGGTGCACCACGTCCACGCCGGCCATGTCGGAGCCGGCCAGCCGGGTCACGTACGGCGTCAGCGCGGCCCGCGGTGTGCGCGCCGGCGGCGCCGTGGCGCCCACCTCGCGACCGTCCCCGGGCATGCGGTCACGATACGACCGGCCGACGGCCCGCGTACGGTGGCGGCACGATGGACGATCGCGGGAGCCGGGATGCCTGAAGGCGACACCGTCCGGCGCAGCGCCGGGCGGCTGCAGCAGGCCCTGGCCGGGCGGGAGCTGACCCGGGCGGAGCTGCGCTGGCCGAACCTGGCCGCAGTGCAGTTGGCGGGTCGCACGGTGACCGGGGTGGTCGCCTACGGCAAGCACATCCTGACCCGGCTGGCCGCCGCCCCGGGCCTCCCCGACGGTGACGTGCCGCTCACCCTGCACTCGCACCTGCGGATGGACGGGTCGTGGCGGGTCGCGGCCACCGGACCCTCGTCGTGGCCGCATCCGAACCGCCCCGGCGTCCGCGCCGCGCTGGCCACCGCGGAGTGGACCGCGGTGGGGATGTGGCTGGGCATGCTCGACCTCGTCGCCACCGCCGACGAGGACAGCCTGATCTGGCACCTCGGCCCGGACATCCTGGCCGACGACTTCGCCGACCCGGCCTCGCCGTGGGGGGTCACCGAGGCGCTGCGCCGGGTGACCGCGCGACCGGACGAGACCATCGGCGCCGCTCTGCTGGACCAGCGCAACCTGGCCGGCATCGGCACCTTCTACATGTCCGAAGCGCTGTTCTCCAAGGGCATCTCGCCGTGGACCCCGGTGCGCGACGTCGCCGATCCGGCCGGTGTCGTCGACCGGGCGCGCCGGATGCTGGCCACCAACGTGGCCCGGGCGACGCCGAGCACCACCGGCGACCTGCGCAACGGGCAGCGGCAGTACGTGCACGCCCGGTCCGGGCTGCCCTGCCGGCGCTGCGGTACTCCGGTCCGGGTGGCGATGATCGAGGTGCACCGGCGCAGCCCCGGCCAGACCGCCGGCGTCGAGCGCACCGCCTTCTACTGCCCGCGCTGCCAACCCGGCCCGACCCCGACCGACGACGGCCGCGCCCAGGCGCCCCTGGGGACGTCGGGGAGGGCCTCCTACCGGCGGTCCTGACGGCCGGCGGCGGGCGCGGCCGAGCGCGTCGGGCCGGTAATCTGCGACGCATGTCCGCACCCAGCATCGACGTGACCACCGCCGACCGCGACGCCCTGACCTCCCTGCACACCACGCTGCAGGACGAGTACGACGCGCTGGTGCAGCGGGGCCTGCGGCTGGATCTGACCCGGGGCAAGCCGTCGCCGGCCCAGCTGTCGCTGTCGGATCCGCTGCTGACGTTGCCGGGCGAGGGGGACTTCACCGCGAAGGACGGCACCGACTGCCGCAACTACGGCGGACTCACCGGCATCGAGGAGATCCGCGAGCTGTGGGGGCAGATCTTCGACATCCCCACCGACCAGGTCATCGAGGCGGGCAACTCGAGCCTGTCGCTGATGCACGACTGCCTGACCAACTTCGTCCTCAACGGGGTCGGCCCGGACGCCACCCCCTGGGGTCGCGTCGACGGCGGGGTCACCGTGCTGTGCCCGGTGCCCGGGTACGACCGGCACTTCACCATCCTGGAGGGTCTGGGCCTCCGGATGGTCAACGTCCCGATGACCCCGACCGGCCCGGACATGGACGTGGTGCGGTCCCTGGTGGCCGACGACGCGTCGGTCAAGGCGATCTGGGCGATGCCGTCCTACTCCAACCCCACCGGCATCTCCTACACCGCCGAGGTGTCCCGTGAGCTCGCCGGGATGCCTACCGCCGCCGATGATTTCCGCATCCTGTGGGACAACGCCTACGCGGTGCACCACCTCACCGAGGACGAGCCGAAGGCGCCGGACATCATCGCCCTGACCGCCGCGGCGGGTCACCCCGACCGGGCCGTCGTGTTCGGCTCCACCTCCAAGATCACCACCGCGGGCAGCGGCCTGTCGTTCTTCGGCGGCTCGCCGGCGACGGTGGCGTGGATGCAGAAGTTCCTGTCCCGGCGCACCATCGGCCCGGACAAGATCAACGAGCTGCGTCACTTCCGCTTCCTGCCCGACTACCTGCACGTGCAGGAGCTGATGCGCCGCCACCGCGAGATCATCGCGCCCAAGTTCGCCCGGGTGCTGGAGATCCTGGACGCGAAGCTGACCGGCACCGGCACCGCGGAGTGGACGACCCCGACGGGCGGCTACTTCATCAGCCTGGACGTGCTGCCGAACACCGCCTCGCGGGTGGTGGCGCTGGCCAAGGGCGCGGGCGTCGCGCTGACCCCGGCCGGCGCCACCTTCCCGTACGGCAAGGACCCCGACGACCGCAACATCCGCATCGCGCCGACGTTCCCCTCGCCGGACGACGTCGCCACCGCCACCGAGGTGCTGGCGCTGTGCGTGCTGCTCGCCGCCGTCGAGCAGCGTCTCGCCGCGGCCTGACGTCACCGCCCCGCCGCGGCCCGACGCAGGCCGGGTCCGCGGGCCGGAAGTGTTCGACAATCCCGAACCGGGGCTCTCGCGGCGGCCCGCCGCGAGTGACAGGCTCAGCCGTGGGCCCGACGCGGCCCGCCAGCGTTCAGTGTCGAGCGGAGGAGTGCGCGTGAAGAAGATCATCAACGATCCCGGCACCGTGGTCGAGGAGGCGCTGGCCGGTATGGCCGCCGCCCACGCCGACCTGCTGCGGGTGTCCTACGACCCGATGTTCGTCAGCCGGGCGGACGCACCGGTCTCCGGTCAGGTGGCCCTGGTCTCCGGCGGCGGATCCGG
>JBQGEH010000164.1:0-1596 GCA_052039515.1 Nakamurella sp.
CTCCTCGCCGGCCGAGGCGCCCTTCATGGCGAGAATCTGTCCACCCACCCGGGCCAGCGGTACCGACCAGCCCAACAGCTTCGCCAGCGGCGCGACGGCGCGGGACGTCACCACGTCCGCACCACCACACTGCTCGACGACCTCGTCGGCCCGCCCGCGCACCACCGTGACGTGGGCCAGCTCCAACTCGGCCACCACCTCGGCGAGGAAGACACACCGGCGTTCCAGCGGTTCGACCAGGGTGACCCGGACGTCGGGCCGGGCGATGGCCAGCGGGATGCCCGGCAGTCCGGCGCCGCTGCCGACGTCGACGACGGTGGCGTCCGGTGGGACCAGCTCGGCCAGGACGGCACAGTTCAGTACGTGCCGGGACCAGATCCGTTCGGGCTCCCGGGGTCCGATGAGACCCCGTTCGACGCCCGCGCCGACGAGCCGGTCGGTGTACGCGCGCGCGGATGCCAACGAGCCGCCGAACACCGTGGCGGCGATCGGCGGCTCGGGCTCGCGCAGGTCGGTCAGGAGCTCGGGGTCACGACGACGCGACGGCGGGGCTCCTCGCCCTCCGACGACGACGTGACACCCTCCACCGCGGCGACCGCGTCGTGCACGATCGTGCGTTCGAACGGGTTCATAGCGGCCAGCTTCTCGGTCTCGCCGGAGTCCAGCACGCGACGGGCGGCGTCGCGGCCGAGCTCGCTCAGCTCCTCACGGCGACGGGCCCGGTAGCCCCCGATGTCCAACATCAGACGGGACCGCACCCCGGTCTCGGCGGCGGCGGCGAGCCGGGCCAGCTCCTGCAGCGCGTCCAGCACGGCACCGCGGTCGCCGACCAGCTTCTCCAGGTCCCCACCACCGACGATGGACACGACCGCGCGCTCGCCCTCGACGTCGAGGTCGATGTCGCCGTCGTAGTCGAGGATGTCGAGCAGACGCTCCAGGTAGTCGCCGGCCGCGTCACCCTCCTCGACGAGCAGCTCGGCGGTCTTCGCCGACCGGCTGCGCTCGGCGGGAGCGGGGGAGACCGGGCCGTCGGACGTCGTCGTCCCGGCTGTGGTCACGTCGGTTTCGGTCATCAGTACAGCCTGCCATTCCTCGTGGTGCTCGGTGCTGGATGGGTGCGTCCGGGGCGTCGGTCGACGCCGGTGGGGTCAGCGCTTGCGGGGCTTCTTCTTGCCGGGTCCGCCCGGACGGGAGCCGGCGGGCCGGGCGCCCGGGGCCGGCCGGTTGCCGGTGGGGGAGGAGCCGTTGGTCGATCCGTTCGGTGGGGTCGGCACGCCGTTGACCACCGGTCCCGCCTTGTCCAGGGTCACCGGGGTGATCAGCGGCCGCTTGGGATCGACCGGCTTGGCCCCGGGTCGGGGCTTGCTGTAGGACGCCGCCTGCTGCTCGGCCTCGACGACCTGGGCGAGTTCGGCCTTCTGCCGGTCCTGGATGCGGTGGGCGACGAAGAGCTGGCCGAAGGTCCAGGTGTTGTTGGACAGCCAGTAGATGAGGATCGCCAGCGGGAAGAACGGACCGCCGGCGATGACGCCCAGCGGGAACAGGTACAGCATGACCTTGTTCATGATCGCGGTCTGCGGCGCCTCGGCGGCGGCC
>JBQGEH010000165.1:0-1852 GCA_052039515.1 Nakamurella sp.
GTTGCGGCCCCGGCGCTTGTCGTTGAACTTGGCGACCTGGGTGCTGATCTCGTAGAGCAGACACATGGACAGGGCCAGGGCCAGCATCGAGATGGGGTCGTTGCCGGGGACGACGAGCGCGGCGAAGACGAACATCGCGAAGATCGCGTAGCGGCGCCACTTGGCGAGCTGCCGGCCGCGGAGCACACCGATGAAGTTGAGCGCGACCAGGAACAGCGGCAGCAGGAAGCTGATGCCGAAGACGATGAGCAGCGTCATCAGGAACGAGTAGTACTGGTCGGGGCCGGTCTGGTTCTCCACGCTGGTGTCGCCGAAGCCGAACAGCACCCGCAGGCCCTCGGGGATGACCAGGTAGGCCAGGTAGGCGCCGGCGGTGAAGAGCAGCGCGGCCAGGGTCACGAACGTGACGGCGTACCGCTTCTCCTTCGAGTACAGCGCCGGGGTGACGAACGCCCAGATCTGGTACAGCCAGCCCGGGGAGGAGAACACGAGGCCGGCCATCAGCGCCGCCTTGAGCTGCAGCTGGAGGCCGGAGAACGGGTTCAGCGCGAGCAGCCGGGCGCTCTCGTTGCCCAGTGCCTGCCGGTAGGGCTCGATGAGGATGGCGCCCAGCGACGGGATCGGGCCGAGGTTCTTGGTGAACCAGATGAACCCGAAGACGGTGCCGAGGAAGATGAACACCACCGCCCACATCAGCCGCTTGCGGAGCTCGTAGAGGTGCTCCATCAGCGACATCGAACCGTCGGCCGGACGTTCGACCTTGGTGCGGCGGAACCAGGCCACGGACATGCTCCCAGCGGTGGAGACGGACGGGTGTTCAGGCGCGATCCTACTGACCGGCAACCGGCCGGCGGCGGTGATCGCACTGCGGGGTCTTCGTCGCCTAGAACGTACTAGGACTGGTGGTTAGGGTGGGGCATGCCCCGGGACCCCCTCGCCCGTCGCCCCACCATGGCCGACGTCGCCGCGGCGGCCGGCGTGTCCACCGCGCTGGTGTCGATCGTCATGCGCGACGTACCGGGGGCGAGCCCGGCCACGCGGGAGCGGGTGCTGGCCACCGCCGCCGAGCTCGGCTACCGCCCGGACAGCCGGGCCCGGCTGCTGCGCAGCGCCAACAGCCGGCTGCTGGGTGTGGTGTTCGACGTCGAGCAGGACTTCCACGGCAGCCTGCTCACCGGGCTGTACCGGGCGGCCGCCGCCGTCGACCACCAGATCACGCTGAGCGCGGTGACGCCGGGCCGCGACGAACGCGCCGCGGTCACCGACCTGCTGCAGGACCGGTGCGAGGCGGTCATCCTGCTCGGGCCGGAGTCGCCGCGGGCGTTCCTGGCTGAGATCGGCGCCCGGACCCCGGTGGTCGCGGTGACCCGCGCGGTCCGTCACCAGCTCATCGACGTGGTGCGCACCGCCGACGACCAGGGGCTGCACCAGGCGGTCGACCACCTGGTCGGGCTGGGACACCGGCGGATCGCCCACGTCGAGGGGGGCCGGACCGCCGGTGCCGCCGAACGACGGCGCGGGTACGCCGAGGCGATGCGCGACCACGGGCTGGCTGCGGAGGTGCGGGTGGTCCCGGGTGGGTCCGAGGAGGACGACGGGGCCGCCGCCGCCCGCCGGCTGCTCGCCGAGGGACTGCCGACCGCCGTGGTGATGTTCAACGACCGCTGCGCGACCGGCCTGCTCGAGGTGCTGCGCACGTCCGGGGTGGCCGTGCCGGGCGACGTCAGCGTGGTCGGGTTCGACGACAGCCGGCTGGCCCGGTTGTCGTTCGTCGACCTCACCACGGTCGCGCAGGACGTCCCCACGCTCAGCCGGCTCACCGTCGAGCGGGCCGTCGCCCGGGCGCAGGGTG
>JBQGEH010000166.1:0-1623 GCA_052039515.1 Nakamurella sp.
CGTGGCCGACGCCATCGCCGAGCTGGGCAACGCGGTCGGCTCGTTCGCCGCCGACGTCCGCGCCGGCATGGAGGAGCGGGAGTCGCAGCTCGTCGCGGTCATCGACGAGGCCACCGGGGTGGTCGTGCGCACCCCGCCGGAACTCGCGGGCCCGGACGGCGGCACCGGCACCCCACCGCCCGCCCGGCGCGACGACCGCTACCGGCCCCGCCGGCACCGCGCCTGACCGTCCCCGGCCGCCCGAAACGGATCCGCCCCCTCCGCGCCGCCGGGGGATGATGGACGACGGCCGCCCGCTCACCGGGCGAGGCACACCCGATCACGCACCACCCGATCACGCATCACACAGCGAGGACCCCACGCATGCAGACCCTGGAGATCCAACGCCGCTTCCTGGAGTACTTCCAGCGCAACGGCCACACGGTGGTGCCGTCCGCCTCGTTGATCAGCCAGGACCCGACCGTGCTGTTCACCATCGCCGGCATGGCCCCGTTCAAGCCGTACTTCCTCGGTCAGCAGACGCCGCCGTGGCCGCGCGCGACCAGCGTGCAGAAGGTGCTGCGCACCCTGGACATCGAGAACGTCGGCCAGACCACCCGGCACTGCACGTTCTTCCAGATGGCCGGCAATTTCTCCTTCGGTGACTACTTCAAGGAAGGCGCGATCCGGCACGCCTGGACGCTGATCACCTCCTCGCTCGAGGACGGCGGGCTCGGCTTCGACCCGGACCGCATCTGGGTCACCGTCTACAAGAACGACGACGAGGCCATCCGGCTGTGGGAGCAGGTGGCGGGCCTGCCCGCCGAGCGGATCCAGCGCCGCGGCGGCGAGGACAACTACTGGGACATGGGCGTCCCCGGCCCCGGCGGTCCCTGCTCGGAGATCTACTACGACCGCGGTCCGGAGTACGGCCTGCCCGGCGGTCCCGTCGCCGACGAGGACCGCTACATCGAGATCTGGAACCTCGTCTTCATGCAGGACGTCCGCGGCGAGGACAGCCCGAAGTACGACTTCCCGCCGGTCGGCGCGCTGCCGGAGAAGAACATCGACACCGGCATGGGTGTGGAGCGGGTCGCGTTCCTGCTGCAGGGCGTGGACAACGTCTACGAGACCGACCTGATGCGCCCGTTCATCGCGACCGCGGAGAAGTTGTCCGGCCGCACGTACGGCGAGGACCACACCGACGACGTGCGCTTCCGGGTCATCGCCGACCACGTCCGCTCCGCGGCGCTCGTCATCGCCGACGGGGTCACCCCGAGCAACGAGGGCCGTGGCTACGTGCTGCGCCGGCTGATCCGCCGGGTCATCCGCTCGGTGCGGCTGCTCGGCGTCACCGAGCCGGTGATGGCCACGCTGTTCACCCAGGTCCGCGACCTGCTCGGCCCCATCTACACCGACCTCGCCGACGACTTCGACCGCATCCTGCGGGTCGCCGTCGCCGAGGAGGACAGCTTCCGCCGGACGCTCGAGTCCGGGTCCAAGATGTTCACCGACGCCGCCGCGCAGACCACCGCCGCGGGCAGCAGCGCGGTCAGCGGCTCGACCGCGTTCGCCCTGCACGACACCTACGGCTTCCCGCTGGACCTGACGCTGGAGATGGCCGACGAGGTCGGTCTCTCCGTC
>JBQGEH010000167.1:0-2407 GCA_052039515.1 Nakamurella sp.
CGCCGCGGTCGGGATCGACCGGGTGGTGCAGATCGGCTGCGACGTGGCCGGGTCGCGCTGGGGCGTGGAGTGCGCGTCGGCCGACGACCGCGTGATCGCCGCGGTGGCCATCCATCCCAACGACGCCGCCCGGCTGGGCGACGACCTGGACGCCGCGCTGGCCGAGATCGAGCCGATGATCACCGCCCACGACCGCGTCCGCGCGGTGGGGGAGACCGGGCTGGACTTCTTCCGTACGAAGGACGAGGCGGGCATCGCCGCCCAGCACCGCTCCTTCACCACCCACATCCGGTGGGCGAAGACGTACGACAAGACCCTGGTCATCCACGACCGCGAAGCTCACGACGCGATCGCCGACGCCCTCGACGACCAGGGCTGGCCCGACCGGGTGGTCATGCACTGCTTCTCCGGTGACGCGGCCTTCGCCCGGCGCTGCCTGGATGCGGGCGCCTGGCTCTCCTTCCCCGGGACGGTGACGTTCAAGGCCAACGACGCCCTCCGCGAGGCCTGCCGGATCACCCCGGCCGACCGGCTGCTGGTCGAGACCGACGCGCCGTACCTGACCCCGGTGCCGCACCGGGGCAAGCCGAACGCGTCGTACCTGATCCCGCACACGGTGCGGTTCATGGCCGAGCTGCGCGGGGTGGGCGTCGAGCAGCTGGGCCACGAGATCGCCGCGGCCACCGACGCCGCCTTCGGGCGGTGGTGACCGGCGTGGAGCTCGCCGACGCCATCCGCCGGCGACGGACGGTCCGCCGCTACGACGCCGACAGCCCGGTCGCCCCGGACGACCTGGACGGGGTGCTCGCCGCCGGGCTGCGCACCGGGTCGGCCGGTCACACCCAGGCCGTCGAGCTGCTGGTCCTCACCGACGGCGACGACCGCGACCGGTTCTGGGCGCTGACCGTCACCGACGCCCCCGACCGCTGGGTCCGCGGCATGTCCGCCGCGCCGGTGCTGGTGCTGGTGTGGACCTCCGAGGACGCCTACCGCCGCCGCTACGCCGAGCCCGACAAGGGCTGGCCGCTCGACAGCGACGCCTGGTCCGCGCCGTACTGGTGGGTCGACGCCGGGCTCGTGGTGCAGAACCTGCTGCTCGCCGCCACCGCCGCCGGGTTGGCCTGCGCGTTCGTCGGCGTCCCCCGGGCGTCGCAGGCCGCCGTGGCCACGGCGTTCGGCGTGCCCGGCGACCGGCGCTCGGTCGGCCTGGTGACGCTCGGTCACGCCGCCGCCGACGCGTCGATCCGCCCGCCGCGGCGGCCGCGGGGCCCGGTCGCCGCCCCCCAGCACCACGGCGCGTGGGGCCACGGTGACGCGGACCCCCGTCGCTAGACTGTCGGGCAAATCGGGGCCGGATCCAGCGGAGGCGTGATGAGCGAGTCGTCGCACACGCGCGCACCCGATCCCACTGCTGATTCCACTGCTGATCCCACGGGGCTCCCGACCGCGCCGGACCCCGATCCGCCGTCGGCCGAGCCGACGTCCACCACGTCCAACCTGACCACCGCACCCGTGGCCACCGTGCCCGCGCTCACCCCCGCCGGCGGTCCCGGGTCCCGTCCCGAGGCGCCCGCCCCGCCGACCGGCGGCACGGTGACCGGGGGAGCGGTCTCCCGGGCCGGCGATCGACGCCGGGCCGGTCGGGTGGCGTACGCCCCCGAGACCCAGCGGACGCCCGCCGTCGCCGTCGGCCCGCTGGTCACTCCCGCCGGGCTGTCGAGCCCGGTGCTGCCGGTCACCCCGACCCCGCCTCCCGCGCCACGACGGCGTCCCGGGCCCGGGTCGGCGATGTCGCGCCGGATCCGGGGCTGGCAGCTCCGCTACCGGCTGCGGCGACGCGCCGACCAGTTGCTCGACGCGCTCAGCTGCGTGGCCGTGATGGAGGGCGTGGTCGGTTCGTTCCTGCTCGTGCTCGGCTCGCTGAGCCCCGCCTTCCTGCCCCGGACCAGCGCGGCCGGCGGCGACCTGTTCCCGCCCTGGGTGGGCACCGTGCTGCTGCTGGTCGGCACCAGCCTGATGCTCGACGGCTGGTTCCGGCTGCGGCCCGGACGGCACGCGCGGACCTCGAGCGGGGTCCGTCCCCGGTTCTGGGCCGTGCTCGTGCTCTGGTCGGCGCCGTTGCTGGTCGGTCCACCGCTGCTGTCCAGCGACGCGTACGCCTACGCCGCGCAGGGCTGGGTGCTGTCCAACGGCCTCGACCCGTACCAGATGGGCCCGGCGGCACTGCCCGGGCCGTGGGCCGACCAGGTCGACCCGATCTGGCTCAACACCCCCACGCCGTACGGTCCGCTCAGCCTCTACCTGCAGTACCTCACGGTGGCCATCACCGGCGGCAACGTGTACGCCGCCGCGTGGGGGATGCGCTGGTGGGTGATGATCGGCGTCGCGCTGCTGGTGTTCTGCGTGC
>JBQGEH010000168.1:0-1688 GCA_052039515.1 Nakamurella sp.
GGCCGGCACCGCGTGTACGCCGGTGACCCCGCGGGTGTTCTGCGCGGTGAGTGCGGTCACCACCGCGCAGCCGTAGGCGCCGAGCGCACTGAACGTCTTGAGATCGGCCTGGATGCCGGCCCCGCCGCTGGGGTCGGACCCGGCGATCGTGGCGACCACCGGGGGATGACCGGTCGGCCGCGAGCTGGCCGTCACGCTTCCCGCCCACCGTCGGGGGCGTCCGCGGCCACGTCCCAGGCCGAGACCAGCTGCCGCGCGGCGCCTTCCGGGTCGGGTCGGCCGCAGATCGCCGAGATGACCGCGGCGCCGACCGCACCGGCCCTGACGACCGTCGCCAGATCGTCGACGCCGACACCGCCGATCGCGACGGCCGGTACCGGGCTCGCCGCGCAGACGGCGGCCAGACCGTCCCAGCCCATCGCCGGCGCAGCGTCCGTCTTCGACGGGGTGTCCCGGATCGGGCCGACCCCGAGCAGGTCGACAGTCCCGGCGGGCAGGGCGAGCGCGTCGGCCAGTTCCTGCTCGTTCGAGACGGACAGGCCGACGTGGGCCTGCGGGCCGAGCAGAGCCCGGGCGTCCCGGGGATCGAGATCGCGCTGGCCGACGTGCGCGCCGGCCGCCCCGACGACGAGTGCCACGTCGGCCCGGTCGTTGATGATCAACGGGACGCCGAACGGATCGAGCGCCGCCCGCAACGCTCGTCCCAGCGCCACGAGCTCGCGGGTCGTCGCGGACGGGTCCCGTAACTGGACGGTGCGGACGCCGCCCCGCGCGGCGGCGGCCGCGGTTGCGGCGACCCCGGCCCGACCACCGCACAGCCGGGTGTCCGTGACCAGGTAGATGCCGGAACCCGTTGCCGTACCGATCTTCTCGCCGCCCCGGATCGACAGGGCGGTCATCGCAGGCCGGCTCGCGCCGCGACGTCCTCGGGGCGGACGTCGGACATCCGGTCCAGCAGCGCCACGGCGAACGAACCGGGGCCGGTTTGGTCGGCCGCGGCCAGGTCACCGGCGACACAGACCAGAGCGGTGCCGGCGACCGCGCCGACGAACGGATCGCCGGACGCGGCGACCGCCGCGCCGATCAACGCCCCGAGGGAGCACCCCACCCCGGTCACCCGGGTCAGCAACGGGTGACCGGAATCGACCCGGGCGGTGCGCTCGCCGTCGGTGATGTAGTCGACCGGTCCGCTGACCGCGACCACGGTCCTGAGTTCCGCGGCGAGCGAGCGGGCGGTCTCGGCCACCTCCTCCGGGCTGGCCGTCGAGTCGACCCCGCGGCCGCCGAGACCCCCGGCCAGGGCGCCGATCTCGGACGCGTTGCCGCGGATCACCGCGGGCGATCGGCGGGCCCACGAGCGGGCCAGTTCGGTCCGCAACGGCAGCGCGCCGATGGCCACCGGATCCATCACCCACGGCACCCCGGCCGAGACGGCGGCGCCGATGGCGACGTCCATGCCCTCGGCCTGGGCGCTGGTCACCGTGCCCAGGTTGATCAGCAGCGCACCGGCCACCCCGGCCAGCACCCCACTCTCGGCCGGGTCGTTCACCATCGCCGGGGCCGCCCCGGCGGCCAGCAGGACATTGGCGGTGAAGTTCGCGACCACGGTGTTGGTGATGCAGTGCACCAGCGGTGACGTCTGCCGCAACGCGGTCACCGCGGCGGACACCTCGTCGGGGGTGACAGCC
>JBQGEH010000169.1:0-3017 GCA_052039515.1 Nakamurella sp.
TTCGCCGTAGTCCATCGTCATGGCGTTCACGCCGGCCGGACGGACCCCACCGGCCAGCATCGAGGCCACCACCGCCTGCCCGTCGGCGGTCAGCCCGGTGGAGATGACCGGCAGGGTCAACCAGACGTCCAACGGCCGGCCCGCGGCCTGCCGCTGGGCCACCAGGGCCGCGATCGCCTGCGCCCGTCGCTGGTTCACCTCGGCCGTCATCGACGGCTGCCCCTCGATGTCGAGGTCGATCTGCGTCAGGTCGTACCGCTCGACGACGGCGGCGTACGCGGCGGTCAGCGCGGCCGGATCCGTGCACCCGATGGCGAGCTCGGAGTTGGCGGCACCGCCGAACGACACCGCCACCGTGCCGCCGAGCTGTCGGAGCCACGCCACCCGGCGGTCCAGGTCAAGCTGCGCGGCGGCCTCGTCCATCGAGTAGGCCGCGCCCCAGCTGGGCTCGCACGGGGTCTCCCGGGCGCTGACGACGAACGCCAGCACCGCCGAGGACGTGGTGGCCTCCTCGAAGGCGTAGCTGGGGGTCGAGGTGACGTCGACGTAGGGTGCGAAGAGAGTGGGCGGGCCCGCCGCGGCCACGGCCGCCGCCTGCTGTTCGCGCATCCAGTACCACCCTCCGCCGACCGCCGCCAGGACGACGACCACCACCAGGCCCACCCGGAACCAGGACAGGTGCCGACCGGAGCCGTCCGTCGGGGCCTGTGTCGCCGCGGCGTCGAGTGCGTCCCCCTCGTTCACGACCGTTCGACCGGCCGGTCCCCGTGTCCGTCCTCGCGTCGAGGCGCCGCGCGCCCATCCCCGGCGCGCGCGGCCGGGTCGCGGCGATCTCCCGCGCGCCGGTTCGGCACGGCCGGATCACCCTCCCGACGATCGGTCGCCGGATCACCACCCCGCCCGTCCGGCCGGTCGGTCGACCGCCGTCCGTAGCCCTGGGGAACCCGGTCCCCCGCGCGCCGCCCGTACAACACCGGCGCCTCCGGTACGTCGGCGAGAATCTTGAAGGCACCGGCACTCTCGGACACGTAGTGGCCGTTCGCAGTGCCCGCCGCACCCTGGTAGATCACCTCGTGCCAGCCCGGTGCGGCCGGTTCCGGCGCGGCCCGGCGGCGTCGGACCCGGACGACCTCCCGGGGCTTGTCGTCGACGTACAACCGCTCGACGAAGCCCAGCCACACGTCGACGAGCGCGAATCGCACCCCGACCAGGGCGACGAGCGCGTACGCGGCGGTCGAGGCGTTGAACGCGCCGAAGACGACGTTGCCCCAGAAACCGTTGACCCAGCCCCGCCAGGCCGTCCACACCGACCACCCGATGATGACGAACGGCGTGAACGCGAAGAGCAGCGGCGTGGCCGTCCGGTTGGCCACCTTGGGGGTCCGGGCGAACGGGATCCGGCGACTCGTGATGGCCTGCTGGATCGACTTGAACACCCCGGCCAGGTTCACCGGCAGCAGGATGAGGTTGAAGCCGTAGACCCGGAAGATGTCCATCCGCTTGTACCCGCAGCGCTTCAGGTCCGACGACATCGCCATGAAGTACGGCAACGCGGCCAGCAGCACCAGCGGGCTCAGCAGCCGGTTGTTGAACGGGAAGACCAGCAGCAGCACCAGGGCGAAGCTGCTCCAGCATGTCGAGGCGAGATAGTTGACCCGGAGCAGGGTCTCGATCGCCCGGTTGTTCTGCGCGCGTTTGCTGCGGGTCTGCCGCAGCGTCCACAGTTTGGGCAGGATGATGAGCCCGCCGTTGGCCCAGCGGCGGCGCTGGATGCACAGCGACCCGAAGTCCGGCGGCGTCGCCGAGTAGCTGAGCCGTTCCGGGTAGTTCAGCAGCCACCAGCCGTGGATGGCCATGTCGACGCTGGACTCGGTGTCCTCGATGACGGTGCGGTCCATCACGTACCGCCGGATCTCGAACCCACCCTGATGTTCGATCTCGACGATGTCGTCCAGGGCCCGCTTGCGGATCACCGCGTTGGCCCCCACCCAGAAGGTGGCCCCGTAGTAGCTCATCCCCTGGTGGACGATGTGCTGCAGGTCGGTCGTCGCCCCGGAGAGCCGTTCCATGCGGGTGGGCGAGCCCGGGAACGCCGAGTACGGCGTCTGCACGACGGCCAGCTTCGCGTTCTCCGGCTGGCACATCACGTAGACCAGGCGCAGGCAGTACTCGGGCAGCACGATGCTGTCGGCGTCCAGGGTCAGGATGAAGTCGGCGTCCGGGATCATCACCGACCCCGACGCGCCGGCGGTGGCCAGCACCGTGCCCTGCGGGGTCTGGCGGACCTCGTAGCTGTGCCCCATCAGCCCGATGTAGCTGTTGAGGTTCATCGCCTTGTTCGCCTCCTGCGACAGCGAGCTGTAGAGCTTGCGCTCGAAGGAGGTCACCTCCCCGCGGAACGTCCAGGCCAGCCGGCGGTGCAGCTGGAGCATCCGGGCGTGCGGCAGCGGGCTGCGGTCGTCGGCCCCCGCGACCAACGCGGCCCCCACCGCGGCGAAGTCGTCGGCGAGGCCGCCCAGCACCTGCTCGGCGAAGAAGACGTCGACGTGGTCGGTGATCGGCTCCTCGTGCTGCCGACGGCGCAGCCACTGCACGGCCCAGTCGAATTCGGCGGCCAGCTCGCGCATCTGGGTCAGGGCCTGCTCGGGTGTCGGATCGACGCCCTCGGACATCTCGAACCGTTCCAGGGTGGCGGCGAACCGCTCCCGCGGCTCGCCGAGCCACTCGGCCAGCTCGCCCGGCAGCGCCCGAGCTCCCTCCAGCAGTGCCCGGTCGGCGGCGCTCTTCGGGTGCGGCGGATCGTCCAGCAGCAGCACCACCCGCAGGAACGGATACTCCTGCAGCAGGGCCGAGAGCAGGGTCTTGCGCACCACCGCGATCTCCTCGCGGTAGGAGGGCACCAGGACGGTCATCGTCGGCAACGTCGTGTCGAAGAACCCGTCGATGACCGCCCGCGGTACCCGGCGGTGGGCGCGGCTGCGGTAAAGGGCACCCTGCCGGGCGACCAGGTACAACAG
>JBQGEH010000170.1:0-2004 GCA_052039515.1 Nakamurella sp.
CACTGTCGGTGCCCCGTCCTAGCGTGAGGTCCATGCGGCTGCTGCACACCTCGGACTGGCACATCGGGCGGACCTTCCACGGCCGTCCGCTGCTGGCCGACCAGGAGCAGACGCTGTCCGTGATCGCCGACCTGGCCCGCCGGCCCGCCGGCACCCGCTCCGTCGTGCTGTCCCACGCCTTCGTGGTCGGTGGCACCGCCACCGACTCCGAGCGCTGCATCGACACCGCCGACGCCCCCGCCGGCGACGCGCTGTTCGAGTTCAAGCGCGGCACCGTGGGCTCCGTCCCCGGCGACACCTTCCGTGGCGTGGACTACGTCGCCCTGGGTCACCTGCACCGCCGCCAGCAGCTCGGTGCCCGGCTGCGGTACTCCGGGTCGCCCCTGCCGTACTCCTTCTCCGAGGCCGGGCAGACCAAGGGCGGCTGGATCGTCGAGCTGGGCGCGGGCGGCGTCCGGGAGGTCCGTCCCTTCGACCTCCCCGTGGTGCGGCCGCTGGCCACCGTCCGCGGTGAGCTCGGCGAGATCCTCGCCGGCCACCGGGAGCTGCGGGAGCACTACCTGGCGTTCGAGCTCACCGACGCGTCGCGCCCTCACGAGCCGATGCGACGGCTGCTCGAGGTGTTCCCGTACGCGGTCACCATGGAGTGGCAGCCGCCGGCCCGCAGCGGTCCCGGGCCGGACTTCCACGTCTCCCGCCGCGGCCTGCCCGACGACGCCATCGTCGACGCCTTCCTCGACGACTGCCGCGGCAGCGGACTCACCGACGGTGAACGGACCCTGCTCGCCTCCTCGCTGACCGCGGCCCGGATCGCCGAGGCGGCCGCGTGAAGCTGCACCACCTCGCGCTGTCCGCGTTCGGCCCCTACCCCGGGCAGCTGGACATCGACTTCGACCGGCTCGGCGCCGACGGGCTGTTCCTGCTGCACGGTGAGACCGGGGCGGGGAAGACGTCGTTGCTGGACGCGGTCGCGTTCGCACTGTTCGGCACCGTGCCCGGCGCCCGGCAGGAGGCCGGCCGGTTGCGCTGCGACCAGGCGCCGCCGAAGGCCGAGCCCCGGGTGACCCTCGAGCTCACCGTCGCCGGGCAGCGGTTCCGGGTCAGCCGCACGCCGAAGTACGAGCGGCCCAAGTCGCGCGGCACCGGCACCACCGTCAGCCAGGCCACCGCGAACCGCGCGTGGGTGGGCCCGCCGCCGCCCGGTCGTGCGCCCGGCGGCGTCGACCGCATCCCCGAGGTCGCGCTCATCGTCACCGAGCTGCTCGGGATGACCGCCGACCAGTTCTTCCAGGTCGTACTGCTGCCGCAGGGCGACTTCGCCCGCTTCCTGCGCGCCGACACCGACCAGCGGGAGCGGCTGCTCGAGCAGCTCTTCGACACCGGACGCTTCGGCACCGTCGAGAAGTGGTTCGCCGAGGCCCGCCGGGCCAGCGGTGCGGCGCTGCGCGAGCGGCTGGACGTGGCCGACCGGCTGGTGGCCCGGACGGTGCAGGCCGCCGGCTGGCGCGGTGACCTGCCGGCCGAACCCGACGGCGACTGGCTCGACGGTGTGCGCGACCTGGTCGACGGGCGCCGCGCGTTGACCGCGGAGACGGCGGTGGCCGCCGCCGACGAACGCCGCGCCGCCCAGGAGGACCTCGGCCGGCGTTCGGCGGTGCTGGAGCACGCCCGGCGGTTGACCCGCCTGCACGAGCAGCAGCGGCAGGTGGCGCTGACCGCGCCCGAACGGGAGCGCTGGCGAGCCGGCAGCGAGGCCGCCCGGCGGGCGGCCCCGGTGCGGGCCGCGGTGGCCGCCAACGAGCGGGCCGAGCAGGTCCACCGGGCCGCCCGGGCCGACCGCGACCGGCGCGTCGACGCCGTCCTGCGCCGACTGACCGCCGCCGAGCACGACCTGGTGCCCGCCGAGCGGACGGCCCTGACCGCACCCGACGCGGCCCGGGGCGCCACCGCCGCGGTCCGCGACCGGGCCGGCCGCCTCGCCGGGCTGGTCGCCGAGTCCGAGCA
>JBQGEH010000171.1:0-2254 GCA_052039515.1 Nakamurella sp.
CTGTCGTTCGCCCTGGACGCCGCCCCGTGGCGGCGGCTCGGCGGCTTCCACGAGGGTTATGAAGGCTACGGCGCCGAGGACACCGACTTCGGGCTGAGCGCCCACGAGGCCGGGGTGCACCTGCGCTGGGTGGGCGGCGCGGACGTGTTCCACCAGTTCCACACCTCGGAGTCGCCGCCGGTCCGACACCGGGACGACATCCTCCGCAACGCCGCGGTGTTCCACGACCGCTGGGGACGGTGGCCGATGGAGGGCTGGTTGCGCAGCTTCGCCGAGCTCGGGATCGCCCGCTTCTCCGACGGGCGCTGGGAGCCGGTCGACCCGGTCGCCGGCTGACGCGCCGCACGGGGTCCGTTGTGACACGCTGACCCGATGCGGATGCAGTTCTCCTCCGGGCCCGACCCCACCGACCTGCTGACCCTCCCCTGGTCCACGCCGCTGATCGACTGGCCGAAGCACCTGACGGTGACGCTGCCGCGCGGCATCTCACGGCACATCGTGCGGTTCGTGCGCATCGGCGGGATCGTCTACGCCATCAAGGAGATCTTCCCGGCGCTGGCGGAGTCGGAGTACGTGATGCTGCGGGAGCTGAACAAGCGGCAGATCCCCTGCGTCACCCCCGTCGGTGTCGTCTCCAACCGGACCGACGCCGACGGCCAACCGTTGGACTCCGCACTGGTCACCAAGCACCTGCGGTTCTCGCTGCCCTACCGGGCGCTGTTCTCCCGCCGGATGGACCCCGACCTGGAGCCGAAGTTGCTCGACGCGCTGGCCGAGCTGCTGGTCAAGCTGCACCTGTCCGGGTTCGCCTGGAAGGACTGTTCGCTGTCCAACACCCTGTTCCGCCGCGACGCGGGTGCGCTGGCCGCCTACCTGGTCGACGCCGAGACCGGCGAGTTGCGGGAGCGGCTGTCGGACGGGCAGCGGATGCACGACCTGGACATCGCCGAGACCAACCTCGCCGGCGAGCTGCTGGACCTGCAGATGAGCGGGCTGCTGCCGGAGTCGGTGGATCCGCTGGACACCGCCCTGTCGGTGCTGGCCCGCTACGAATCGCTATGGGGTGAGCTGACCACACCGCAGACCATGGGCGACGACGAGTGGTGGCGGGTCGAGCAGCGGATGCGCCGGCTCAACGGCCTCGGCTACGACGTCGCCCAGATCGACATCGACGACGTCCAGGGCCAGCCGCACGTCATGGTCCAGACGCAGGTCGTGGAGGCCGGCCACCACCGGCGGCGGTTGTTCGAGCTGACCGGCCTGGACGTCCAGGAGAACCAGGCCCGGCGCATCCTCAACGACCTGGACAGCTACCGCAGCCGGGCGGTGATGCCGGGCACCGACGTCGACGAGTACGTCGTGGCCCGGCACTGGCTCGCCGACGTCTTCGAGCCGGTGCTGGAGATGGTCCCGGAGGCGTTCTCGCACAAGCTCGAGGCCGCCGAGATCTTCCACGAGGTGCTCGAGCACCGCTGGTTCCTCAGCGAGTCGGCCGGCCGTGAGGTCAAGCTCGAGGACGCCGCCCGGTCGTACCTGGTCACCGTGCTGGCCCACCGCCCGGACGAGCAGGCGCTGCTCGACCCGGAGCTGATGGGGATGGGCGGCGCGGCCGGCCTGATCGACGAGGACGGCCAGCCGATCGACCCCGACGACCCGGACGTCGACGGCGCCCCGGCCACCGACGACTACGGCCTGGACTTCAACGACGCCTCGGCCGCCGTGGAGCGGGGCGAGCAGTCCTTCCGGCGCTGACCGCCACCTGCGGAACGACACCGGGTACTGCGTCGTTGACACGGTGACGGTGAGCACGGGGAACCATCCCCGCGAGGAGGAGCAGACCATGGCGTGGCAGCCGATCGAGGTGCGTCGGGCGTCGGACACGGTGCGGCGGGTGTGGCCGCTGCTGGTCGTCCGCGGCGTCCTGATGGCGGTGTTCGGCCTGGCCACGCTGGTCTGGCCGGCGTTGACCGCGGTGGTGTTGATCGCGGTGTTCGGCGCGTACGCGGTGATCGACGGGGTGATCACCCTGGCGTACGGGATCCGCCGGCGTCGGTCCCGGCAGGGCGGCAACGGCTGGCTGCTGCAGGGCGGCATCGCCGTGGTGGCCGGCCTGATCGCACTGTTCTGGCCGGCCGCGACGGGTGCGGTGGTGCTCATCGTGCTCGGCTTCTGGGCGCTGCTGATCGGCGTCGTCGTCGCCGTCATCGGCCTGCAGCTGCGCCGTACGAGCCCGCGTTTCTGGTGGGCGCCGTTC
>JBQGEH010000172.1:0-2192 GCA_052039515.1 Nakamurella sp.
CCCGACCGGCGGCAGGCGTCGGAGCAGTAGCGCACCTGCTCCCAGTCGCGCTCCCACTTCTTGCGCCAGGTGATGGTCCGGCCGCAGACGACGCAGGGCTTGGACGGAACAGTGGTGGAGCGGTGGGCCATGCCGGTGACATACCCCGGTCGCCGGGTCGACGGCGGACGGACGACGCCGACCCCACCGGGCGATGCCGGCCCGCCGAACTGGGCACAGGCACCCGTATGCCCGTGCTGCCGTCCCCGCCCTCCGTCGCCGACGGCGCGACGCCCGCCGACGTGGTCGGCTGGGTCGCCGCGCATCTCGGCGATCTCACGCTGGAGGGACCGGCGGGGGTCGCCGCCGGCGCCTTCCGGGGCGGGCAGTCCGCCGCCGACGCCGCACTGGCCCAACTCGACGTCGTGGGCTACGCCTCCCGGCGCAGCACCGTGCTGCCGGAGTCCCGGCGCGGCGCCAGCCGGATGTCGCCGTACAGCCGCTACGGCCTCGTGACGCTGCCGCAGGTCTGGGCGGCGGTGGCCGACGCGCCGTCCCGGGACCGTGGCCGCTACCGGGACGAGCTGCTCTGGCAGGAGTTCGCCCGCCACCTCTACGCCCGGGTCGGCGGCGCCAACGGCGAGCCGCTGCGTCACCAGGCCCCGATCTCCCGGCAACCGGCCGGTGCCCCGTGGTCCCAGGACGATCCGTGGCCGGACGCGATGCGCTGCATGCAGTTCACCACCGAGGAGCTGCACACCGACGGGTGGCTGGTGAACCAGACCCGGATGTGGCTCGCCTCGCAGTGGGCGGTCCGCGCCGGCGCCGACTGGCGCGCCGGGGAGGACGCCATGTTCACCCACCTGCTCGACGGGTCGCGCGCCGCCAACCGGCTGGGCTGGCAGTGGACCGTCGGCACCGGGAGCGGCAAGCCCTACGGTTTCAGCCGCTGGCAGGTGCAGAAGCGGGCTCCGGCGCTGTGCCGCGACTGCGCCTTGCGCGACGCCTGCCCGATCGAGAACTGGCCCGACGCCGACCCCGGGCCGCGCGCCGACGGCCCGCCGTTGAACAAGGCGCCGGTGCCGGCCGGTCCCAGCGCGGCCGACGGCACCGGCGGGGAGGTGGTCTGGCTGACCGCCGAGTCCCTGGGCACCGCCGACCCGGCGCTGGCCGCCGACCCCGACCGGCCCGCGGTCTTCGTCTTCGACGAGCCGCTGCTGCGCCGACTGCGGTTGTCGGGCAAGCGGCTGGTGTTCCTGGCCGAGACGCTCGGTGAGCTGGCCGCGTCACGTCCCGTCGAGGTCCGCCGCGGCCGGGTGACCGACGAGTTGGCCGGACGGGCGGTCGCCGCGACCTGGACGCCGGTGCCCGGCTGGTCGCGCATCGCCGGCACCGTCGGCCCCGTCGAGGTGCATCCCTGGCCCTGGCTGGTGCGGCCGGGAACGACGTCGGTCAGCTCGTTCAGCGCCTGGCGTCGTGACGCACGGGTGTGACCGTCCGGGCGATACGGCGCCCTGGCGTCCATCGACCGGGTGAACGTTCACCTGATCGTCTACGGAGGGTCATCGTTTCGGTATTCTCGACGGGTGCCTCTCGCCCCCTCCGCCGCCACGCCCGGGTCCACCCCGGCCGCTGTGTCGGACGCCGCGCCGGGTCGTGACCGGACGCCGTCGTCGACGGACGGCACCGTTGTGGTGGTCGACGGCGACCAGGACCTCCGCGAGCTGGCGGCGACCTGGTTGCGGCTGACCGGCTGCACCGTCCGGACCGCGGCCACCGCCGGAGCCGCGCTCATGGCACTGGGCTCCGACGACGTCACCTGTGTGCTGGTGGACCACGAGCCCGGCGCGGACCACGCCACCGCCGCCCTCATCGCCGCGGTCCGGGGCGCCCGGCCCGACTGCCGCATCGTCGTCACCTCCGTGCTGGACGCCGCCGACATGCCGACCGCCGATGCCGCGCTGCCCAAGCCGTTCAGCCGGGTGCAACTGATCGCCGCCGTCCTGCCGTCGGAGCCGCTGCCCGGCCCGCGTGTGTCCGCCGACGTCCTCGACCGGACGGCCCGCCCCACCGGCTGACCCGTACCGTCACCGGGCCGTGCGAAAGGGTCGCCCAGCCATGGTGCCGGCACTGGGGGCCACGGTCGACCGCTGACCACGCCGACCGTACGGCGGCGGGTCGGCCCGCCCCCTTGCTGACGCGACGACCCGCCT
>JBQGEH010000173.1:0-2659 GCA_052039515.1 Nakamurella sp.
TTCTCGACCTGGTCGAGTCGGGTGATGAACATCGGTCCTCCTGGGGGGTGCGGAGCGGGGTGGGGTGCGTCGCGGTGGGTTCGGTCGTGCGGGCCGGTCGTTCCGGGTGCGTCAGGCCTCCGTGCCGTGAACTCCGGCGAATGAGATGAGCGTCTTGGGCGCGCGGCGGCCGGTGTCGGCGGGTGGGGCGAGCAGGGCGTCGACCGCCTGGTCGGGGGTCAGCACCCGGGCGATCAGCGGGGTGGGGTCGACCGCCCCGGAGGCGAACAGCGCGACCACGTCGCCGTAGTGGTCCAGACCGTGCAGCACCCCGCGCACGGTCAGGTCCTTGAGGACCACGGCGCCCTGGTCGATCGTCGACGGGGCCGGCGGCAGCCCGACCACCGCGATGCGTGCACCGAGGTCGCAGGCGTCCAGGGCGGTGGCGAACGCCGTCGGCGCCCCGGACGCCTCGATGACCGCGTCGTACGCGCCGGCCGGCACGTCGTCGGGATGCCGCACCGCGGTGGCGCCGAGTTCGGTGGCGAAGCGCAGCTGGGCCTCCCCGGGGGCGGCCACGTCCACGGTCGCCGCGGTGAGCCCGGCGAACAGCATCGCGAGCAGCCCGAGGGTGCCCGCGCCGAGCACGAGGACCCGGTCGGTCGGCCGGAGCTCGAGCTTCACGCACGCCCGGTAGGCCGCGACCGCCGGCTCGACGAGCACCGCCGCCTCGTACGACAGGCGCGGCGGAAGCGCGGTGACGGCGAAGTCGGGAACGGTGACGTACTCCGCGGCGGCGCCGGGGATGAAGCGGAGCCCGACCTCACGCAGCGTGCGGCACAGCGACGGACGGCTGCGCTGGCAGTTGTCACAGCGGTGACAGGGCACCATCGTGTGCCCGACCACGCGGTCGCCGACGGCGACGGCGGTCACGTCCGGACCGACGGCGGTCACCTCGCCGACGTACTCGTGACCGAAGACGAAGGGGTGGGTCTGGAAGCCGTGTTCGAGGTAGAAGCTGTGGCCGGCGATGAGATGGCTGTCGGTGCCGCACACTCCGGTCAGCGCGGTGCGGACCCGGATCTCGCCGGTCCCGGGGGCGGTCAGCGGGACGTCGGCGAGCTCGACCGCCCCGGGGCCGGTGACGGTCAGGGCTCGCATGGTGGCGGTCATCGGGGTCTCCGGGTTCGTGGGGGATCGGTCGCCGGCCGGAACTCGCGCCGGGTGCGGGTGCGGGTGCGGGTGCGGTGCGGCGGGGTTTTGGCCGGCCGAAGTCAGGGCGTTGTGTAGCCGCCGTCGACCATCAGATGGCTGCCGGTGATGTAGGAGGCCTCGTCGCTGACCAGGAAGAGCACCGCGTTCGCGACCTCCTCGGGCAGCCCGATGCGTCCGAGGGGCGTGGACCGGATGACGGCGGCGGAGACGTCGTCGTCCTGGGCGGCGATCATCGGCGTGGCGATGAGGCCGGGATGGACCGAGTTCACCCGGATCCGGTCCGCGGCGTAGGTGAGGGCGGCGTTCTTGGTCATCGAGGTGACCGCGCCCTTGGACGCGGTGTAGGCGGCCACCCCGGCCGCCCCGACGAAGCCCCAGATCGAGGAGATGTTGACGATCGCGCCGCCGCCGGCCGCCTGCATCGGCGGGACGAAGGTGCGCATCCCGTAGAAGGTGCCGTGCTGGTTGACCCCGATGACCCGGTGCCAGTCGGCGACGTCGATGTCGGTGAGCGAGTCGTAGCTGCCGACCAGGCCGGCGTTGTTGACGAGGATGTCGGCGGTCCCCACCTCGGCGGCCAGCGCCCGCCAGGAGGCGAGGTCGGCGACGTCCAGCGGTCGCCGGTGGATGCCGGTCCCGGAGGTGTCCGGCTCGGCCCAGGCGACGTCACCGGCGTACACCGTGGCGCCCTCGGCGGCGAGCCGCTCGGCGATCGCCGCGCCGATACCCGCGGCGGCGCCGCTGACGACGGCCGTGCGGCCGGCCACCCGCATCAGTCCGCCCACCCGGCGCGCCGTCTCGCGGCGACTCCGGGACCACGGGGCGGATCGGTCGGACCCGCTCGACCGGGCAGGTCGATGAGGTGGGCGGTGGTGCGGCGCATCCGGTGCTCCCGTCGTCGTTGAACGGTTCCGCCGGTCGGCCGGTCGCCGCTGGGGCGATCGGGGACGGGTGTCCGTGCACCGTAGCTGCACGCTACGACCGATGACAAGAGATCGTTACGCTCGGAGGGAGCAGTGTCGTCTGCCGGCACTGCAAAGATGGTTGCCGTTAGTGCGGGTCTGATCAGCCTCGACGTACGCGGCGGATCCGGATCGGTCCCTTCGCCGACGACGGGTCCACGACCGTGCCGCCCTGGGTGATGACCACCTCGCCGGCGGCGACCAGGCGGCGGGCGGCGGCCCGTGCGGGATCCATGAGGTCGCGCCAGTCGTCGCCGCCCACCGCCCGGGCCGCGTCCGATGGGCAGATCGTCGCGTCGTGCGCCCGCGTCGCCAGCAACGACAGGATCGTGGACTCGAGCTCGCGGTCGGTGTCGCGCACTCCCGACCGGCGGCAGGCGTCGGAGCAGTAGCGCACCTGCTCCCAGTCGCGCTCCCACTTCTTGCGCCAGGTGATGGTCCGGCCGCAGACGACGCAGGGCTTGGACGGAACAGTGGTGGAGCGGTGGGCCATGCCGGTGACA
>JBQGEH010000174.1:0-3613 GCA_052039515.1 Nakamurella sp.
CGCCCGTTCGGGTACTCCCGCGCATTCATGTGTGGATTACGGCCGATACGGAAGATGTGTCAAAAAGCTCATTCCCCCCGGAATCCGAGTGTCCGATTCCGGGGGAATGCGGACATGGCGATCCGGACGACCGGTGATACCGATCGTCCGGACCGCGGGAATGAAGCTGTGGGAACTCCGGACCGCCGCCGTCAGGCGATGCGGTCCTCGTGGACGTCACCGGCGGGGGCGGCGGACTCGCCGTCCTGACCGGCGTGCGACAGCGCCAGCTTGTTCATCGCCGACCGCAGGGTCCGCGAGATCTGCATCTGGCTGAAGCCGAGGTCCGCACCGATCTCGGACTGGGTCCAGCCGAGGTAGTAGCGGAGCAGCAGCACCTTGCGCTCGCGGTCGGTCAGGTTGACGAAGAGCGTGGACAGCAGGTCCATGTTCTCGACGCTGGCGAGCTTGGGGTCGTCGGAACCGGAGTTGATGAACCCGTCCGAGAACGGATCCAGCGACGCCGTGCTGAAGCCCTGACCTGCGACGACAGCCTCGGTCACCTGCTCGGCGGGAACACCCATCTCCTCCGCGACCTCGCGGCTCGTGGGCTGCCGGCCGAGCTTCTGGGTGAGGCCGTTGCGGGTGGAGGTGAGCAGCGGCTGGATCTCCTGCAGCCGGCGCGGGGGCCGGACGCTCCAGGCGTGGTCACGGAAGTGACGCTTCAGCTCACCCATGATGGTCGGGGTGGCGTACTGCATGAAATCGGCGCAGCGCTCGGGGTCGCAACCCTGGGCTGCCTTGACGAGACCGAGGTAGGCGACCTGGACCAGGTCGTCGTAGTCGACGCCCCGACCGCGGAACCGGGACGCCATCGAGTGCGCGTAGCGCATGTGCTCGGTGACGACCTGATCGAGGAGTCGGTGACGCAGTTTCTCGTCGGTGGTTTCGCGGGCTCGACGCAGGATGTTCAACGTCTCTTCGCGATTCCGGTCGGAATGGGATGATGCGCGACGCGAGGCACGATCGGCCAGAACGGTGACAGTCTTCGACTCTTCGTCGTTTGTCTGGGGGGTGCGGTCGTCGAGGGAGAGCGGCATGTGAGCCTCCGTGGCGGAAACACTCGGATTCTTGGCGCCGCTGCTGGACCAAGGACTTCATACAACCACGATCGGCGATATCTCGCAAGGCTAAGCAAGCTCCGCCGGCGCAACGCCCGGCGTACGGAGGGTGAACGGACGACGCTCCACCGGGCCCCTCCGGTGACGTGCCTCCGCAGCGTCACCGGAGGTCCGGGCGACGATCCCCCGGAGGTGGACGTCGGCCCTCGGAAGTCCTACGATCGGGCAGCACGTGAGGGCGGTCACAGCGCCGGACGCCACTGTCGGTGTGCGCCGGCAGGCCCGAACGGGCCGCCGCGACACCGACGGCGCAGCGGGCCCGACGAGGGCCGGGAACGGAGCAACGGTGACCCATCAACCCGCCGACGCCGGCCGGTCGACCGGGGTGGTGCTGTGCCCGGGTGCGGACGGTCCCCGTTCGGAGTTCGTCGACGGCACCGAGGTGGTCGCCGACCGGTCGGCGGGGGTGCTGCGGGTCCTCGACGGCGGCCAGATCGTGCGTGAGTACGCGGCGGGAGCCTGGTCCACGTTCTGCGAATGGGTCGGCAGCTCGACCGACTACTTCGCCAACACCGCGGTCCGCTGGGGCGCCCCACCCGCACCGCGGCCGGCGTCGGACGCCGAGCGTCTGCTGGACGGGGCGATGCGGATGGACACCTCGTCCGCGCTGTCGATGCTGCACCGGTCCCGCACCGGTCACTGAGGACGTCGGAGCCGGACGGCGTGGTCCGCGCTCCGGCCCGGCTGCCCGGTCCCCGTCACGCTGACGGGGCCGGGCAGGCCGCGGATCAGGCGTCCTGGCCGATGGTGGTGGCGACCCGGACGATCGAGGGACGCTCCGGCACCGATCCGAAGCCGAACCGCACCGGTGGCCGGACGGGCGCGAGCGCGCCCAGCGGCCGGCCCTCGAAGGTGCCGCCGGCGGCGGCGAGGCGGTGCAGGTCGAGCGCGGAGTACCACTCCCGCCGGCCCTGACCGGCCGAGCCGCGGGTGCGCACCCCCGGCAGCAGCGTCCGCGCCACCGGATCCAGCGCCGACACCCACCAGCGGGCCCGGGCCAGCCGGTCGGGCACGAGGCCGAGCAGGACGCCCAGGGGCGGCCGCCGGCCGATCCGCAGCGTCACGTCCAGACTGTCCGTCGTGACCCGCAGCTCGCTCCCGGCGCGGTGCACGGTCACCGGCTCCTGCCGGATCTCGTCGAAGCGGTAGGTACCGGCGACGTAGGAGGCGACGTCCGGCGACGGCGCGAGCAGGATGCGGTGCCCGCCGGCGTCCTCGACCATGACGTCGGCGAAACTCCCGAGCGGTGACCGCGGCCAGATGCCGATGACCAGCCGCACACCGGACGTCGTGCCGAGGCCGGTGATGAAGCCGTCGAAGACGGAGAAGTGCGTGCCGCCGGTCATGGCCCGACCCTACGGACCGGGGGTCAGACCGCGGCGGCGGCCGGTGGGAGCAGCCGGTCCACCAGGTCGGGCAGCACGGTCGAGGTCCCCGCGTCGATGAGCACGTCCGCGTACTCGTCGGCGCGGGTGGGCCCGCGGTTGACGGCGACGACCGGGATGCCGCGCAGCGCGGCCTGCCGGACGAAACGCCGCCCGGAGTAGACGGTCAGCGACGATCCCAGCACGAGCAGGGCGGCGGCCCCGGCGACGAGCGCGGTGGCGTCGGCCACCACGGGCGGCGGCACCGACTCCCCGAAGAACACGACGTCGGGCTTCAGCACCCCGCCACAGTGCGCGCAGTCGGCGACCACGAAGTGCTCGGTGTCCTCGACGTGGGCGTCCCCGTCGGGCGCGAGGTCGATCTCACCCGCGCGCGTCGCGTCCGGGTTGAGCACCGCCAGCAGCTGCTGGTACTCCTGCCGCGAGCTGCGCCGTGAGCAGGTCAGGCAGACCACCCGGTCGATCCGTCCGTGCAGGTCGATCACCGCACGCGAGCCCGCTGCCTGGTGCAGCCCGTCGACGTTCTGGGTGATCACCCCGGTGAGCAGCCCCGCGTGCTCCAGCGTCGCGAGCGCCCGGTGGCCGGCGTTCGGGGCGGCACCGGACATCCGCTCGAAGCCCACGAAGCTGCGGGCCCAGTACCGCTGCCGACCGCGGGGGGTGACGAACTCCTGGAACGTCATCGGCGCCCGTGGCGGGGATCCGGGTCCGCGGTAGTCGGGAATGCCGCTGTCGGTGCTGAGCCCGGCTCCGGTCAGCACCGCGGTGCCCCCGGCGGCCAGCACCTCGGCAGCGGCGCCGACCAGCGCCTCGAGGCTGGCATGCGCGGCGGTGTGCATCTGGACACGGTATCCACGCGTCGCGGCGGCGGGACGGGGCACCGCCCGTCCCGCCGGCGCCGGTCAGACGTCCCGGGCGGCCCGCCGGCGCATCAGCAGCGCGTCCAGACCGAACCGGCCCGAGCCGAGCAGCCCGAGCATCGCCGCCCCCACGGCCAGCGCCAGCACCAGCTCGTACCCGCCGTCGGTGGCGAACAGCCCGGCGTCCAGGTGCACGAAGAACAGCGCC
>JBQGEH010000175.1:0-5961 GCA_052039515.1 Nakamurella sp.
GTCGCCGGCCAGGTCGAAACCGACCACGCCGTCCCCGGCGGCGCGGACCGCGGCGGCGGCGACGGCGGCGTTGGTCTCGTCGTCGTGGTGGCGCAACGCCGCGACCACGAGACCGGCGGGCATGCCGCTGCGGGCGGTGCCGTCGCGCAGACCGTCGCACGCCGCCCGGATCACCGCGTCCAGGTCGAACCCGTCTCGGACGTGGGTCGCCGGGCCGAAACGGAGCTCGAGGTACGAGGAGCCGTCCGCGGCGGCGTCCTCGACCGCCTCACTCACGATGCGCGCCAACGCCTCCGGGTCACCGAAGAACGGGTAGGTGCTCGCGACCTTGGCCAGATAGACGGTCAGGTCGGCCGGACCGTCCAGTTCCAGGGCGTCGACCCACCCCTCCGGCGGATCGGGCAGGCCCAGGCGCCGGGCGAGCTCGGCGGCGGTGGCCGGGCGGACCCGTCCCTCCAGGTGCGTGTGCAGGTTGAACAGCATCTACAGCTCCAGCTCGACCGCGGTGTTCAGTGCGGCTTCGATGCTCGCGTTCCAGCCCCGCTGCAGGGCCGGCTTGATGTTCGAGTACAGGCTCGCCCCGGACACCAGGTTCGACGACGCGGCGCAGATCATCCCGGCGCGCAGGCCGCGGAGTCGGGCCACGACGTACATGGCCGCGCTCTCCATCTCGACGTTCAGGATGCCCATGCGGTGCAGCTGCCCGATCCACTCCGGAGTCTCCGCGTAGAAGGCGTCGTCACTGGCGTTGAGGCCGGAATGCACCGCCATGCCGTGGGTCTCGGCGACGAGGTCGGCCTGGCGGCGGAGCGACAGGGTGATCGGCAGGTCGGGGACGGCGGGGTACCCGGGGTGGACGTAGGCGGCGGTGGTGCCGTCGTTGCGCAACGTCCCCTCGCTGACCAGCAGGTCGCCCGGCTGCACCTGCTCCTGCAGGCCGGCGGAGCTGCCGACCCGGATGAACGAGGTGACCCCGACCCGGGCCAGCTCCTCGACCGCGATGGCGGTGGACGGGCAGCCCATCCCGGTGGACGTCGCGGTGATGTGTCGTCCGCGGTACCACCCGGTCATGGTGCGGTGCTCCCGCTGGTGGGCGACCTCGACGACGTCGGTGAGGAACTCGGCGATCATCGGCACCCGGAACGGGTCACCGGGGAGCAGCGCCACCGTCGAGACCTCCCCCGGGGCGATGCCGATGTGGTACTGCCGCTCGCCGCGGCCGACCGCGTCCTTGTCGACGGGGGTGGCGCTGGACTCGCTCACGGGGCTCCTCGGGTCGGGTGTCTCAGTATCGGCGGATCGGTCGGCGGTACGGCACTCAGGTCTCGACCTCGACACCGTCGGCGGTGACATTCACCGCGATCGTGGGTTGCCGGCCGCAGCCGGGCTGAGCGCCGGCCCGGCGCGGGGTGGGCTCCGCGCCGGCGGACCCGCCGCCCAACGCCCCGCCCGTCGCGGTGAGCAGGACGACGGAGAACTCGACCGGACCGGAGGCGGTGCCCACCTCCTCGACCCCGAACCGCACGGCCCGCCCCGGTAGGGCCTGAGCGGTGCGGCAGGGGTCGTCACCGACGCACAGGCGATAGGTCCAGGTCGCACCGGCCACGGCGGCGTTGCGGTCGAACAGGCCGCGGTCGGCGGTCACCTCGAAGCCCGGTCCGTTGTCGCTCGCCTCGCAGCCGCAGCCCGTGAGACCGAGACCGAGACCGGCGAACGTCAGGAGAGCCGCGGTCGCGGCAGCGCTCGGTGACCGACGCAGCGTGGGCCTCATGGGCTCATCCTTCCTCGGGTCGTGGATGCGGAGAGATCTCCGGGCTGTGGACAGCTTGTTCCGAGCACCTGCACACGGTAGACTCGTACACATGTTCGAGTCAACCACGGCCAGGCCGCCGGAGGTGACGGCGTTCCTGAGGTGGTTGCAGGCGGACGACACCGTGCCCCGTGACGCGGTCGCCCTGGTGGACGAGATCGCACTGCTGCAGACGGTGGGGTCGGCACTGCAGGCCGCGCAGGCGGTGCGGACGGCGGCGTTGTCCCGCGTACGCGAGGCGGAGTTGTCGCCGACCACCGGTCTCGCGGTCCGCGATCGGGTGCGCCGGGACGTCGGGGCACAGGTGGGCCTGGCCCGGCGGGTCGGTCCGCACGTCGGTTCGCGTCTGGTGGGGCTCGCGACGGTGTTGACCCACGAGATGCCCCACACCCTGGCTGCTTTCCGCGCCGGACGGATCGACGAGCACCAGGCGATGCTCATCGTCGCCGAGACGTCGGCCCTGTCACCGGAACACCGGCAGACGGTCGACCGCGAGCTGGCGGACCGGCTCGGCACGATGGGCGCGCAGGCCGCGCGGCGGGCGGCGGCGCAGATCGGCTACCGACTCGACCCGGAACAGGCGGTGAACCGGACGCGCAGGGCCTCGGCCGACCGGCGGGTCACCCTGCGCCCGGCGCCCGACACGATGACCTACCTGACCGCGCTGCTGCCGGTGGCCGAAGGGGTCGGGGTGTACGCCGCACTCCGGGCCGCGGCGGCGTCGGCGGGGGCGCGCGGCGAGGCCCGCGGCACCGGGGCGCTGATGGCCGACACCCGGGTCGAACGCCTGCTGCAGCCGGCTGCGTCCCCGACGGTCGAGACGGACGGCGGCGGCGACACGACCGACGCCGCCCGGCCGGACCTGCCGGTCGGGCTGGACGTCGAGATCCAGCTCGTGATGACCGACCGCACGCTGTTCGACGGCGACGCCGCACCGGCGGTGGTGAGCGGCTACGGGCCGATCCCGGCGCCTCTGGCCCGGCGGCTCGTACAGGGGGCGGACGTTGCGACGCGGGTGTGGGTGCGGCGCCTCTACGGCGACAGCGGTGGACGGCTGACCGACGCCGACGCCCGCCGCCGTCTGTTCCCCCATGCCGCGCGGCAGTTCCTCGTCGCCCGGGACCAGGTCTGCCGTACCCCCTGGTGCGACGCACCGATCCGGCACGCCGACCACACGCTGGCTCACGCCGCCGGCGGCGCCACCACCCTCGTCAACGGCGCCGGACTGTGCGTCACCTGCAACCAGACCAAGGAGGAGCCGGGCTGGTCCGCGGCGGCGCACCCCGACGGCAGCATCGTCACGACCACCCCCACCGGGCACCGCTACCGGAGCCACCCGCCCGATCCCCCGCGGTCGACACCGTGGGCTCCAGATACGCAACCAGCGGTGGCGTGATGCGTCAGGTCCACACGGTGTCTTCCCGTATCGACGACGCGAACCGCTCCAGACCCTCCATATCGCCTGCGCGAATGAAGTCCTGGCATCGGTGCAGGAAGGCCATCACGCTGCCGGCCACTGCCAGGTTCTCGACCTCGCGGTCGTCCGCCATCAAGATGAAGTTCGCAACGCAGACGGCGAGACCGGTGCGCGCGAGCTCTCGGAGCAGGTCGATGTCGTCGTCCCAGAAGGCGAGGTCGCAGAGCAGCACAGCGGCCCCGGCGTTCCCGGACGTCGCCAGCCGGTGAAGACCGTCCCGGTCGTTCGCGTGGCCCAAGTGGACGGCCAGCTCCCAGCTCGCACGACCGTCGCCGTCGGCCGCCCTTCGCTCGACCTCGATCCGCCTGTCACGGATGGTGATCGTTTTGGCCAGCAGGTCCTGGGCGAAACCGCTGCGGTCGAGCCAGCGGGATACGAGATCCACGTCGCCCATCAGGTGTGCCGATTGGACGAGTGGTTGCACGACCTCGGGGAATTCGGTCGCTTCGGCGAGTGCGATGAGCCGATTCCGGTACTCGGCGTCGCCCAGGTCCAGCCGCGAAGCGAGTTGGCCCGCGGCTACCCGGTCACCGGCGAACGCCTGCTCGAAGAGTTGTTGATCATCGGGATGCATCATCGCGCCATCGTCGCGCATGCCTCAGCCGCGCTCCACCAGCCGCCGCCCGATCCAGCCGGACGGCACGTGCCGCCCGGTGCGCACGTAGGCGACGAGCGAATCGTCGTACAGCAGTGCCTCCATCGCGCGGCGCGCCGCGGGACGGCCCGCCATCAGCAGCTGGTCACCTGGGGCGAGCACGAAGTCCGGGCCCGGGGCCAGGGTCGCGTCATCGCCGCGCAGCACCAGCAGCGCGACCACCCGCAGCGGCCGGTCGCGGTCCTCCGGGCTGCGCAGCAGCTCACCGAGCCGGGCCTCCCCACCGGCCAGCCACGGCGCGAGCGCCGGCGCGTCCGCGGCGGTCAGGTCGGTCCGCCACAGCGGTGGCAGCGCCGTGCCGCAGTCGGTCCGGAGCCGCTCGATCACCTCCGCCGCCCAGCGGTCCCCCGCCGCCGGCATCTCCTGCAGGAACCGCCACAGCAGCGGCGTGGACAGCTGTGCGTACACCTCGTGGGCGATCACCTCGGTCGGGATCAGCAGCGCGTCCACCCCGAGAGCGGCGTACAGCGGGGCGTTCTCGGGCCGGTTCTGCCGGGCGGCGAGGAACAGGTCCGGGTTGCGGCGCCGCGCGATCGACAGCAGCGACAGATTCGTGACGTCGTTGCTGGTGCCCGCGACCAGACCGACCGCGGTACCCAGGTCAGCCCCGGCCAGCGCGTCCTCCTCGGGGATCGCGTCCGGGCCGGTGCCGCCGGCGGTGGCGATGATCGTCACCTCCAGCCCCTCGGCCTGCAGGTCGGCGGTCATCTCCCGCCCGAACCTGCCGTACCCGCACATCACCCACCGGCCCTCCCGCGGCGGGTCGGCCGGCGGCGGCAGCTCCGCTCCCGGCCCGGCCTCCAGCCACGACAGCAACCGGTAGGACGCCGGCGCCCGCAACGCCACCCGCAGGTGGTCGCCGAAGCGGTCGAAGGCGTTCACCACCCGCGGCGCCCCGAAGTCCTCCATCCGCTCCGCGGTGTGCCGCGACAGCGTCCGGGTGATGACGGTCAGCTCCGGCCGCAGCAGCGACGCGGTCATCGCGATCGCCAGGTTCGCCTCGTCGTCGTCGGTGAGCGCCAGCACCCCCGTGCAGTAGGGGTGGTCCAGTCCGGCCAGGCCCAGATGATGTGGGTTCCGCGCGTCGGCGGCGAGCCCCGGCATCGTCGCGCGGTACGGCGCGAGGTTGAGCGCGTCGATGCGGTCCGGGTCGATGTCGATGACCACCAGCTGCTGGCCGAGCGCATCGAACGAGCGGCCCAGCAACTCCCCCGTCCGCCCGAACCCGGCCATCACCAGGAACGGCTCCCGCAGCCGCGCCACCTGCCGGGTGAACCGACGCAGCGCCAGCGCCTGCCGGAACGCGCGGTCCTGCAGCAGCGTCAACAGCGCACCGATCGCGTACGCCCAGCCGATCACCGTGAGGTAGATCGTCACCATCGCCCACAGCCGCTGCGCGTTGGTGAACGCGTACGGCAGCTCACCGAAACCGATCGTCGTCGCGGTGTAGCTCATGAAGTAGAACGCGTCGAACAGGCTCATCGGCACCGACCGGCCCTCGGCGTCCCGGCCGGGGATGAACGAGAACACCACCACGCTGACCGTGAAGATGACGATCAGCGTGATCAGCGGGACCCGCATCCGCCGCATGATGAGGAAGAAACTCGTCGACGTCGCCGTCCCCGGTGCGATCGAGGTCTGCCAGCGTCGCGTCCCGCGCGCGCGTTCGTCGCGGCCGAACAGCTGGTGGACGAAGACGCGCAGCAGCTCCCTCACGCCGGCCGCTCAGCTCCGCCGGAACGAGGCGGTCTCGACGACCAGCAGCACCACCGACACCATGTTGGCCACCAGCGCTCCGCCGGACAGCGACACCATCGCCGCCGTGGACCCCGGGGTGAGCCCGGTGGCGGTGATGTGCTCGGCGAACACCCACACCACCCCCGCCGCGACCAGCTGCAGGTCGGCGACCAGGCTGGTGGCCAGATGCACCGCGCCCAGCTGGGTGCGGTCACCGAACTTGAGCACCGTGGTGATCAGGCTGACCACGATCGCGGCCAGCAACTCGTAGATGTTGTGCAG
>JBQGEH010000176.1:0-1666 GCA_052039515.1 Nakamurella sp.
AGGGAAGGAGGCAGCACTCACTGCGGCCCCATCACGTGTACGTCGTTCCCACATCTGCCCGCCATACCGTGGTCACTTCGTCAGCACGCTCACGACAGGACGACAATGAGCACACGAATGGCCGATCGCGCGACCGAACAACGGCACGCCATCCATCTCGACACGGTGGCGTTGGTCAACAGCCACGGCGCGGCCGCCGTGACCCCGCAGCTGCTGCACGACCAGCTCGACCGGCACCGCCCGGCGGTGGCCGGGCCGGTCGTCTCGGTCGACGAGGTGTACTCGTCGCTCATCGCCGACCTGACCCGCATCCACCAGGAGGCGGTGGCCGCCACGGTGACCCGACGGCGGTCGCTCACCGACTCCCTGCAGATCGCGCTGGCCGCCTACTGGGACACGGTCGTCGCGCACGCCGACGAGCACCGGGCCGTGCGCAGCATCGTGGCGCGCCGCCGCGACACCGCCGCCGTCCGCGCCGCGTCGACCGACGAGCCCGTCTCCGATGACGACGGCAGCTGGTCGGTCGCCGCCGGGGTGACCGACTGGCTCCGGCTGCTCGCCGAGGCCCACCACATCCGCTGGGAACTTCCCGACGACCAGTTGACACTGCTCGTCGGCGCGACGCTCGAGGGCCTGACGATCGACTTCCTGGCCACCGGCGACCCGGAACCGGCCCGCGCCGTGCTGCGCGTCGTCGCCTAACAGGTGGCCAAGTACGGCCGGCGTCCGGCGAAGAACCAGCAACACTGAGCCGGATCGACCGCCGGTAGGCTGACCGCCCGCGACACCACCCCGGGCGAGGAGCAGACCATGGGCGCCACACTGGGTCTCGGGCTGGCGGCGATCGGCCGCCCCGCGTACATCACCACCGGCCGGGACACCGACCTGCCGGCCGACCGCTCGGTCACCGCACTGCGTCGGCGCACGCACGCCCTGCTCGACACCGCCGCCGGTCTCGGTATCGGCTACATCGACGCGGCCCGGGGCTACGGACGCGCCGAGGAGTTCCTGGCCGGCTGGCTGGACGGCCGCACCGACCCGCCGTTCGTGGCCAGCAAGTGGGGGTACCGCTACACCGCCGACTGGCGCCCGGACGCCGACCGGCACGAGGTCAAGGACCACACGACCGCCATGCTGGAGCGGCAGTGGTCGGAGACCTCGACCCTGCTCGGACCCTGGTTGCGGCTCTACCAGGTGCACTCCCTGACGCTGGACAGCCCGCTCTGGACCGAACCCGCCACCCTGCGCCGGCTGGCCGAGATCCGTTCACGTGGCGTCGAAGTCGGGTTCTCCACGTCCGGGCCGGCACAGGCGGCAGCCATCCGGCGGGGTCTGGACCTCAGCGTCGACGGGGTGCGTTTGTTCACCAGCGTGCAGTCGACCTGGAACCTCCTCGAACCGTCCGCCGGCGAGGCGCTGGCCGAGGCCCACTCCGACGGCGTGCGGGTGGTGGTCAAGGAGGCGCTGGCCAACGGCCGGCTGGCGGGACACCCCGCGCTGGCCGGCGACGCCCCCGCGGACCGCGTCGCCCTGGCCGCCGCCGTGAGCCAGGCCTGGGCCGGCGTCGTCCTGACCGGAGCGGTGACCGAGGCGCAGCTGCGGAGCAATGCGGCGGCGACCCGTCTGACGGTCGACGCGACCGCGTTCGCGGACCTGGCGCAGGCGC
>JBQGEH010000177.1:0-1631 GCA_052039515.1 Nakamurella sp.
GCCAGGCCGAGGGCGACGCCGTGATGGCAGCTTCCGGGAACGACACCGCCGCCCCGGGACCGGGTCCCGGGGCGGCGGTGGTGTCGATTCGAGGGTCGGCGTCAGCCCTCGAACACCGCCACGGTCCGGGCCGGCACCGACAGACCGTCGGCGTCGGTCGAGGCCTGCTTGACGACCGCGTCGGCCCCGGCGGCCTGCACCGCACTGAGCGACAGGGCGTCGGCCCCGGCGAGCGCGACGTCCTGGGTGCTGCCGGAGGCGTTGAACACCACCACGATCCGGTCGCGGTCGGGATCGACGTCCGGGCCGACGGTGTCGTCGATGACCATCACGATCACGCCGGCCGGCTGGTCGGGGCCGCCCTGCGGGAACGACACCTTCTGCTCGATCAGGTCGGCGCTACCGAGCCGGAACAGCGGCGAGGAGAACCGCAGCCGGAGCAGGTCCTGGGCACCGGCGGTGGCGGCGGCCATGTCGGCCGCGGCCGGCTTGAGTGCGGGGTCCGCCAGCAGCGGGGCCATGTAGCTCCACTTGGACTCGTTGTCCGGCCGCGGCGGCAGCCCCGACCCGAAGGTGTTCTCGGTGCCGGTCCAGTCGATCCGGTTGAACCAGTCACCACTGTCGTAACTGTTGCGGTCCAACGACTTCGACCGCAGCAGATCCGCACCGGCGTGCCACAGCATCGGGCCCTGGCCCAGTGCCGTGGTCGCCAGCGACAGGGTGTTCATCCGGACCCGGTCGGCCATCGCCGTGTCGGTGGGCAGCTTCAGCGTCAACGCGTCGAACAGCGTCTCGTTGTCGTGCGCGTCGACGTAGGTGATCACCTCGGACGGATCCGCGGTGTACCCCACCGGGGCGGACCCCGGTGCACCGTAGGGGATCTCGCCGCCGGTGACGGTGGCGCCGGTCCGGTCCACCAGCGGGAAGTCCCGCAGGTTGCCGGTCAGGCCCACCTTGATCCAGTCCTGATACTGCAGCAGGTTCTGCCGGGCGGCGTCGCCGCTGTTGGTCTCCAGCGCGTTCGGGTCGGTGAACAGGCCCGAGCCGAAGCCCTGCACCCGCGGGTCCTCGTCGAACGGGCCGCCACCGCGCACGCCGTCCCGGAGCCGGTCGTTGAAGGTACCGATACCGGTGCCGGCCATGTTCAGCTGGGTGGCCTGCTCGAAACGGGCGTTGTCGGCGACCTCACCGAAGTTCCAGCCCTCGCCGTAGACGTAGATCCGGCTGCCGTCCACGCCGTCGCGCTTGACGGTCAGGGCGTCCAGCGCGGCCCGCACCTTCTGCAGGGTGGCCTTGCTGTGGTGGCCCATCAGATCGAAACGGAACCCGTCGATCTTGTACTGGACGGCCCAGGTGATCACCGAGTCGATGAGCAGCTTCTCCATCATCGCGTGCTCGGACGCGGTGTTGGCGCAGCAGGTCGACGTCTCCAGCGCCCCGGTGGCCGAGAGCCGTTGGTAGTAGCCGGGGACGATCTTGTCCAGCACGGAGGTCGGTGCCTGCCCGGAGGCCGCCGTGTGGTTGTAGACGACGTCCATGACCACCCGCAGGCCGATGCCGTTGAGGCCGGCGACCATCTGCCGGAACTCGCGGGTGCGCGCCGCACCCTCCGGGTTCGTGGCGTAGGAGCC
>JBQGEH010000178.1:0-2320 GCA_052039515.1 Nakamurella sp.
GAGGTGCTCCGGTTGCTGGCCCGCGGCTACGTCACCAAGACCATCTCGGCCAGCGAACTCGCCGACGCCGTCGTCCGGGTCGCCGGTGGCGACGCGGTGTTCTCCCCGCGGCTGGCCGGCTTCGTGCTGGACGCGTTCTCCGACCGGCCGGGGGCGGCGCCGCTGAGCGACCCGGAGCTGGACATGCTGTCCCCGCGCGAACGCGAGGTGCTCCGGCTGCTGGCCCGCGGCTACGCCTACAAGGAGATCGCCTCGCAGCTGTTCATCTCGATCAAGACGGTCGAGACGCACGTGTCGTCGGTGCTGCGCAAGACGCAGATGAGCAACCGCTACGAGCTGTCCCGCTGGGCCACCGACCGCCGGCTGGTCTGAGCCGCCCTCAGGACGTGGGGCGGGGCTTCCCGAGCTTGCCCCGGCCCATCTCCAGCAGCATCAGCGCGAGGTCGACGCCCGGCTGACCCAGGTCGCGGAAGCGGTCCAGGATCTTCATCTCGCGGCTGTGCACGACGCGGGGCCCGCCGAGCTGCATCCGGGCGGCGCCGATCGCGTGCGAGATGGCGGTGCGCTGCTTGATCAACCGGACGAGTTCGGCGTCGATGGCGTCGATCTCGAGTCGCAGGACGTCGATCTCGCCCTCCGACCGCGGGACGGCGACCTCGGGGAGCTGCATCCGGTCGTCGGTCATGTCGGCCTTCCGGACCCTGGTGCTGAGCATGGGAACCTCATTCTGCCCCGGGACCACCGGGGTCCAGGCACGGAAAACGCCCCGGGTCCGGTGGACCTCGGGGCGCGTCGTGGGAGCTGGATCAGCCGCTCACGGGCACCGGAGGCCGGTACCCGTAGTAAAACTGGCGCGCTGACATGGGTGGCAGTGTGGCACACCCGGGCGGACGTCGTCCAGCGCCGGTACCGTCGTCGGCACGGAGTAGTTCGGTCACCACCTGCATCAGGAGGAACGACATGAACGAGCACGACACGCACGACACCGCGTCGGAGCCGGTGAGCCCGCTGGACCGGGCCGCCGCGGCCGGTGACCTGCACTGGACCCACGACCCCGTCGCCGACCCGGAGGGCACCGATGACGGCGTTCCCCGCGAGGCCCCCGGGTTCGCCGACTTCGACGCCCGCGGCTGAGCCGGGGGGCGGCTTCGCGACCGGTGCGCCGGTCGTCCTGCGATCGGTCTTCGACGACCACGTCGGGGCCGTCATCCCGTCGGTGGTCGTCGCCGACGCCTCCGACCACGTCGCGCTGTACCAGCCCGAAGGCACCACCCTGCTGACCCGCACCGGACGTCGCGGTGGACCGCAGGGCCGCAACATGTACCCGGGCGGCTGGGACGGCGGCCACCAGGAGACGCCGTGGCGCGGTCCCGGCGTGCTGCGGGTGCACCGCCGGGGCGACCCCTGGTCGGTGTGGCGGTGGCGGGACGGTGCGGGCTGGCGGCCCGGCTGCTACGTCAACCTCGAACAGCCGTGGCGGCGGACGGCGCACGGCTTCGACACCCGCGACTGGGTGCTGGACCTGGTGCTGGACGCCGACGGCGCCCCGACCTGGAAGGACGCCGACGAGCTGGCCTGGTGCGAACAGATGGGTACGGTGACGGCGGAACACGCCGCCGACGTCCGGCGGGCCGGGCGGCAGGCGCTGGCCGCGGCGCGGGCGGGGGAGTTCCCGTTCGCCGCCGACTGGGACCGCTGGACCGTCGACGGGACGACGGCGGTTCCGGACCCGGCATCGCTGCGCCGGGCGACCCGTCCCGGCTTCTAGAAGGAGATCACCCGTGGCTGCCGGTATCCCGCTCGCCGCTCTGGACTTCTACGAGGAGCTCGAGGCCGACAACTCGAAGGCGTTCTGGACCGCCCACAAGCACGTCTACGACTCCGCGGTGAAGGCACCGATGCTCGCGCTCACCGCGGCGCTGGAGCCGGAGTTCGGGCCGGCCAAGCTGTTCCGGCCCTACCGCGACGTCCGCTTCGCCAAGGACAAGACGCCGTACAAGACCCACCAGGGCGCGTGGTTCGGCGAGACCGACCGCTACCTGCAGATCTCCGCGGCCGGGCTGCTCCTCGGTGGCGGCCGCTGGCAACTGAGCCCGGAACAGTTGGCCGGCTACCGGCGGGCCGTGGACGACGAGCGGCACGGACCCGCCCTGGAGAAGGCCGTCGCGAAGGTCCGCCGCGCCGGGTTCGCGGTGAACGGCGACGTCATGACGCGGGTGCCGTCCGGATTCGCCAAGGACCACCCGCGGGCGGAGCTGCTGAAGTACCGGAGCCTGACGGCGGGCGTCGAGCTCGGGGCGCCGGACTGGTTGGAGACGGG
>JBQGEH010000179.1:0-10499 GCA_052039515.1 Nakamurella sp.
CCGCCTCGATCTCCACCCGGCGGGTGGAGACGCTCTCCACGTTCACCGCCACCGGGATGCCGAGCCGCTGGCAGTAGGTGATCACGTCCAGCCCGACCACCCGGGCGTGGGTCATCGACGCCGCGAGCGTGTCCTCGGAGCGGTGCAGGTCGCGCTGCATCCAGCGCGGCACGTGGACGCCCAGCCAGTCCAGGAACTCCAGCGTCCGTAGCGATCCGCAGACCGACAGCGTCCACACGATGGGCCGTGGCTCGACGCCGCGCTCGTCGCAGCCGTCCCGGTAGTCGGACACGAGATTCTTGGCGGCGTCGGCGTTGTAGAGCACCTGACTGACGAAAAAGGCGCAGCCGGCCTCCTGCTTGTCCAGCATCCGCCGGTGCTCGTCGCCGCGGTCGGTGTGCCGCTCGGGGATCGCCACCGCCCCGGTCACCAGGTCGGGCCGCAGCTCGCGGCGCAGCTCGTGGGCCCGCGGCAGCGAGGTCAGCCCTGGGTGTTCCCGCGACGACGCCCCGACCAGCACGGTGGCGATGCGGTCGGTGGGCTGACGCTGCATCCAGTCCCGCAGATCGGGCTCGGCGTACTTCCCCACGGCCCGGTAGACCACCGCCGGCTTGGTCCAGTCGGACAGGTGGTCGGTCAGGTAGTCGCCCGGGTCCAGGGTGGCCAGGAACGGGAACGGCCGCTCGGCCGGGTTGCGGTCGGTCTCGTCGAGGATGTCGTAGAGGATGACGCCGTCCGGATCCAGCGACCGCAACCGGCCCGACGTCGCGTCGGCGATGCGCTGCAGGTCCTCCGGACCGGTTGACGCCTTCGGCGGGGTGATGCCGAACAGCAGGGAACCGCCCTCGCCCGCGCGCAGCCGCGCCACCAGATCCACCCGGCCGACCCTAGTGTGCCGCCGACGCCCCTCCGGACCGCTCAGAACCCGTCAGCGGCGATCTTGGCGATGAGTTCGTAGGAGCGGACGCGGTCCTCGATGTCGTACACCTGCGAGGTGATCATCAGCTCGTCGGCCTGCGTCCGCTCCAGCAGATCGCCCAACTGGCGGCGGACGGTATCCGGTGACCCCATCGCCTGGCCGACCCGCCGCTCCGCGGCGAACTCCTCCTCGAAGGCGTCGAAGCGGTACTCGGCGGCGACCGCGGGGGAGTCCATCGCCTCCGGCCGCCCCGACCGCAGCCGCAGGAACGACAGCAGTCCCGGCTTCGCGAGATACGCGGCGTGCTCGTCGGTGTCGGCGGCGACCGCGTTGACCGCGACCATCGCGTACGGCGCGTCGAGCCACCGCGACGGCTGGAAGTTCTGCCGGTACAGCGCGAGCGCCGGCTCGGTGTTGCGGCTGGAGAAGTGGTGGGCGAAGGAGAACGGCAACCCCAGGTATCCGGCGAGCTGCGCACTGTATCCACTGGAGCCGAGAAGCCAGACCTGCGGCGGCGTCTCGGCCCGCGGCACGGCGGCGAGCCGGTTCGGGTCGCCGTCGAGCATGCCGATGACCTCGGCCAGCTCCTGCGGGAAGTCCTCCGCGGACAGGCCTTCCACGGTCCGGCGCAGCGCGAGTGCCGTGCGCTGGTCGGCACCGGGGGCGCGCCCGATCCCCAGGTCGATCCGGCCGGGGTGCAGCGCGGCGAGCATCCCGAACTGCTCGGCGACGACCAGCGGCGCGTGGTTGGGCAGCATCACCCCGCCCGAGCCCAACGAGATCGTGCTCGTGTGCGCGGCCAGGTGGGCCAGCAGCACGGCCGGCGACGAGCTCGCGATGCCCGGCATGTTGTGGTGCTCGGCGACCCAGAACCGGCGGTAGCCCAGCTCCTCGGTGCGCCTGGCCAGCTCGGTGGTGTGCCGCAACGCTTCGGATCCGGCGGCGGCACCGGCGGCCTTGGCGACGGGGGACAGGTCGAGGACGGAGAGCGGCACGGTCATGTCAGGAGCAACGGCGACGCCGCCGGAGCTATTCCGCGGTGCGCGGCCACGGACCGCAGTAATCAGTAGGATGTCCGAATATCGGAACCACCGTCGAATCCGGTCGGGTGCGGCGCGCGACACGGGAGCAGGGCATGTTCGAACTGACCGACGACCAGCGGGCCATCGTCGAGGCCTGCCGGGACTTCACCGCCGCCGAGATCACTCCGCACGCTCTGCGGTGGGACGCAGAAAAGCACTTTCCCGTCGACACCCTGCGCCGCAGCGCCGATCTCGGCCTGGGTGGCATCTACATCGGCGAGGAGCACGGCGGGTCCGCGCTGAGCCGGCTCGATGCCGCGCTGATCTTCGAGACCCTGTCGGTCGGCTGCCCGACGGTCGCGGCCTACCTGTCGATCCACAACATGGTCGGCTGGATGATCGACGCCTACGGCACGGAGGAGCAGCGCGCCCGCTGGCTGCCGCGGCTGTGCTCCATGGAGCACCTCGGTAGCTACTGCCTCACCGAGCCCGGGGTCGGTTCGGACGCCGGCAACCTCAGCACCCGGGCCGTGGCCACCGACGACGGGTACGTCCTCACCGGTGTCAAGCAGTTCATCTCCGGAGCCGGTTCGACCGACCTCTACATCGTCATGGCCCGGACGAGCAACGAGGGCTCGCACGGCATCTCGGCGTTCGTGGTCGAGAAGGACATGCCGGGACTGTCGTTCGGACCGAACGAGGCCAAGATGGGTTGGCGCGCCCAGCCGACCCGACAGGTCGTCCTGGACGAGGTTCGGGTGCCGGCGGAGAACCGGCTCGGCGCCGAGGGTGACGGCTTCCGGCTCGCCATGCGCGGGCTCAATGGCGGCCGGATCAACATCGCCGCCTGCTCACTCGGTGGCGCGCAGGCCGCGTTCGACCGGGCCGTGACCTACATGAAGCAGCGCCGCGCGTTCGGGGCCGATCTCACCGCGTTCCAGGCGCTGCAGTTCGCGCTGGCCGACATGGCCACTCAGCTGGAGGCGGCCCGGCTGCTGCTGTGGCGGGCGGCGGCCGCCCTGGACGCCCGCGACCCGCGGCAGGTCGAGCTCGCCGCCATGGCCAAGAAGTTCGTCACCGACGTCGGCTTCGAGGTCGCCAACCGGGCGCTGCAGCTGCACGGCGGCTACGGCTACCTCGCCGAGTACGGCATCGAGAAGATCGTCCGTGACCTGCGGGTGCACCAGATCCTCGAGGGCACCAACGAGATCATGAGCGTCATCATCGGACGCACCGTCTCCCGCTGACCCCCGGCACCGTCGTCGGGCCCGGCACTCCGTCCGTTCCCATGCGTCCTCGCGCGCTGCCGCGCCGATCCCGGTGCGGGGGTGAACAATGTCCCGCAGGACACCCCTGTGACCTGCGCGATAGTCCGAACGGGTGCTCCATCGAATTTCATCGTTGACTTCGGACACAAACGGGACTAAACAAATCTAAGCAAACATCAAGCGGACGATGGTTGCGGACGGACGGTAGCTGGCGGTCGAACGCCACACACGCACAGACGACGGAGTCGGGGTGTACGCAGCGGAGCGGCAGGCGCAGATCCTGCAGGCCGCCCGGTCGTCTGGCCGGGTGGAGGTCCTCGCCCTGGCCACCCAGATGGACGTCACCCCCGAGACCGTCCGGCGCGACCTCACCGCCCTGGAGCGGATGGGCGTCCTGCGGCGGGTGCACGGCGGGGCCATGCCTGTCGAGCGGTTCGGCTTCGAGCCGAACGTCGCCATGCGCGAGAGCCAGTTCGCCGTCGAGAAGGACCGCATCGTCAAGGCCGCCCTCGAGGAGCTGCCCGACGGCGGGTCGTTGATCCTGGACGCCGGTACCACCACCGTCCGGCTGGCCAGCCTGCTCCCCACCGACCGGCGCTTCACCGTGGTGACCCACTCACTGCCGGTGGCCACTGCGCTCGCCGGCTACTCCAACGTCACCCTGCACCTGCTCGGCGGCATCGTCCGGGGCATCACCCTGGCCGCGGTGGGGGACTGGGCGCTGCGCGAGATCGCCGACGTGAGCGTCGATGTCGCGGTCCTCGGGATCAACGGCATCTCGGTCGAACGCGGCCTGACCACCCCGGACCTGGGTGAGGCCCAGGTCAAGCGGGCGCTGGCCGGTGCCGCCCGCCGCGCGGTCGTGCTCGCCGACCACAGCAAGTTCGGACGTACCGAGTTCGCCCGGGTGGCGGCGCTCGACGAGATCGACACCGTCATCACCGACAGCGAGCTGGACGCGGAGACCGCGGCCGAGATCGAGTCGGCCGGCCCGAGAGTGGTGCGCGCATGATCCTGACCGTGACCCCCAATCCCAGCGTCGACCGGGCGCTGGACGTCACCGACCTCGAGGTCGGCGAGGTGAACCGGGCGCTGCGCGCGCACCTGGACGCCGGCGGCAAGGGCATCAACATCTCCCGCGCGTTCGTCCTGCACGGCATCGAGACGGTCGCGGTGTTCCCCGCCGGCGGTCCCGACGGCGCCCTGTTGATTAGTGAGTTGGAGGCCGGATCCGTTGCCGTTCATGCCGTCCCGATCACCGGGACCATCCGCAGCAACATCACCCTGGTCGACGCGGCGGGCGAGACCACCAAGATCAACGCCCCCGGGCCGACGCTGTCCGACGACGAGCGCGGCGCGCTCCTCGCCGCCGTCGACACGCAGCTGTCCGGGGACGTCAGCTGGGTGGTCGGCGCCGGTAGTCTCCCCGCCGGAGTCGGTGCCGACTTCTACGTCCAGGTCGCCGACCGGGCCAGGGCCAAGGGGGTGCGGTTCGCGTTGGACACCTCCGGGGAACCGTTCGCCGCGGCCGCCGCCGCCGGCGGGCTGACCCTCATCAAGCCCAACGAGGAGGAGCTCGGCGACCTCCTCGGGCGCGAACTGACCACCGTCGGCGAGGTCGTCGACGGAGCGCGCGACGTGATGGCCGGTGGGTCCCACGGTCCCATCGACACCGCGTTGGTCAGCCTCGGTGCCGCGGGTGCGTTGCTCGTCACCGCCGAGCAGACCTGGTGGGCCGCCGGCCCGCCGCTCGTCCCGCTCTCCACGGTCGGAGCGGGCGACACCACCCTGGCGGGCTACCTCAGCGTGGCCGCCGATCCGCGGCACGACCCCGCGGACGCCCTCCGTACGGCCATCGCGTGGGGACGCGCGGCTGTCCTACTACCCGGGAGTGCCGCTCCCGGCCCCGACCAGATCGACCCGGCCGCGGTGACCGTCGTGGCCGAACCGGACCGAGCCCTACCACTGAAGGAGTTGCACGTATGAGCACACCGCTGATCACCCCCGAACTGGTGGGCATCGATCTGACCGGCAACGACCGCGACGACGTCACCCGCCAGCTCATCGACCTGATGGCCGCCGCCGGCCGGGTCACCGACGCCGACGGTTTCCACGCCGACGTCCGGGCCCGCGAGGCGCAGATGGCCACCGGGATGCCGGGCGGCGTCGGCCTCCCGCACGCCCGCTCCGAGCACGTCACCGTGCCGAGCCTCGCCGTCGGCCGGGTGCCCGGCGGCGTCGACTTCGGCGCCCCGGACGGTCCCGCCAACCTGATCTTCCTGATCGCGGCGCCGGCCAGCGGCGGCTCCGAGCACCTGAAGATCCTGGCCTCGCTGGCCCGCCGGCTCGTCCACGATTCGTTCCGTTCGTCCCTGCTCAACGCCGCCGACGCCAACGAGGTGGCCGAGATCGTGTCCAGAGAGGTCGTCGTTTCATGAAGTTCGTCGGAGTGAGTTCGTGCCCGACGGGCATCGCCCACACCTACATGGCCGCCGAGGCCCTGGAGCAGGAGGCGAAGGCCCAGGGCCACGAGATGGTCGTGGAGACCCAGGGTTCCGCGGGCACCATCCCGCTCGACCCGGAGACCATCGCCGCCGCTGACGGCGTCATCTTCGCCGCGGACCTGGAGGTCCGTGACAAGGAGCGCTTCGCCGGCAAGCCGACCGTCGACGTCGGGGTCAAGAAGGGCGTGCACGACGCCAAGGGCGTCATCGCCCAGGCCGTCGCCGCCGTCGAGGCCGCCCGCGCCAACCCGCAGGCCGCCGCCGCGTCCGTCGCCGCCGCCACCCCGCACCCGGCCGCCCGGCCGACCGCGGCCCCCGGCGTCGGCAGCCGCATCCGCCAGTACCTGATGACCGGCGTGTCGTACATGATCCCGTTCGTCGCGGCCGGCGGCATCCTCATCGCCCTCGGCTTCATGATCGGCGGCTACGAGATCGCGCTGGATCCCGAGGCCGGCGGCATCACCAACCAGATGCTCGTCGACGACTTCCAGTGGGGGAACATCCACTACTGGGGCGGTCTGCTGTTCCGCATCGGTGCGGCGACCTTCGGCTTCCTCGTCCCCGTGCTGGCCGGCTTCATCGCCTTCGGTATCGCCGACCGGCCCGGTCTCGCGCCGGGCTTCACCGGCGGCGCCATCGCCGGCGTCGTCGGTGCCGGCTTCCTCGGTGGTCTGGTCGCCGGCTTCCTCGGCGGCTTCCTGGCCCTGTGGGTCTCGCGCTGGAAGGTCCCGAAGGGTGCCCGCGGCGTCATGCCTGTGGTGGTCACCCCGCTCATCGCGTCGCTGCTCACCGGCGCGCTGATGATCCTCGTCCTCGGCAAGCCGCTGGCTGCGCTGCTCACCGCGCTGGGCGACTGGCTGACCGGCCTGGGCGGTGGCAGCGCCATCCTGCTCGGCCTCATCCTCGGCCTGATGATGTGCTTCGACCTCGGTGGTCCGCTGAACAAGACCGCCTACGTCTTCGCCACCACCGGCCTCGCCCAGGCGGCGACCGAGTCCGGCAACCCCCTCCAGTTCCAGATCATGGCCGCGGTCATGGGCTCCGGCATGGTGCCGCCGCTGGGCATGGCGCTGGCCACCGCCGTCCGCGGCAAGCTGTTCACCCCCGCCGAGCGGGAGAACGGCAAGGCGGCCTGGCTGCTGGGCGCGTCCTTCATCTCCGAGGGCGCGATCCCGTTCGCGGCGGCCCACCCGCTCATCGTCATCCCGTCCTCGATGGTCGGTGGCGGTGTCACCGGTGCGCTGATCATGGCGTTCCAGTCCGGCGTGCGGGCCCCGCACGGTGGCATCTGGGTCACCCCGCTGATCTCCAGCCCGTTCCTGTTCCTGCTGGCCCTGGTGATCGGCACGATCATCACCGCCGCGCTGGTCGTCCTGCTGATGACCAACAAGCAGCGCAAGATCCTGGCGGCCGATGAGAAGGCCGTTCCGGTCGCGGCATAGGGTGTGACGGGCGTCTCCCCCCCGTGGCTCGGCGCCGCGGGGAGACCCCTCCTCCCGTCCTCCCGGCCGCCCCGGCGGCCACCGTTGGCCCACCACCTGACGACACATCGCGAAAGAGAGAGCTCATGCCCACGAGAACTGTTGCGGTCGGATCCAGCGTCGGCCTGCACGCCCGCCCGGCGTCGCTGTTCACCCAGGCCGTCGCCGCCACCGGCCTCGACGTCACCATCGCCAAGGCCGGCGGGCCGCCGATGGACGCCTCGAGCATCCTCATGGTGATGGCCCTCGGGGTCGGGCACGGCGAAGAGGTCACCCTCGAGGCCGAGGGCGAGGGAGCCGACGAGGCCCTGGACGGCCTGGTCGACCTGCTGGCCAGAGATCTGGACGCCGAGTAATGACGGCCGCCGGGACCGTCCTGACGGGTGTCGGCGTCGGCCGCGGGGCCGTCGCCGGCCCGGTCGCCCGGGTGTCGTCGGTACCGAAGCCGCCGGCCGACGAGAAGCCGCCGGCGGACAAGGAAGCCGCCAAGGCCGACGTCACCGGCGCCTTCGTCGCCGTCGCCACCGGGCTGCGGGAGCGCGCCGCCGAGTCGTCGGGGACGCTGTCGACCGTGCTGTCGGCGACCGCGCTGATGGCCGAGGACAAGGCGCTCATCAAGGACATCCTCAAGCGCATCGACGGCGGGGAGCCGACGCTCACCGCGGTCGACCGTTCGGTCGAGGGCTTCTGCGACATGTTCAAGTCGCTCGGGCCCTACCTCGCCGAGCGCATCACCGACCTGCGCAGCGTCCGCGGCCGGGTCATCGCCCGGCTCATGGGCCAGGCCGAGCCGGAGATGCCCGACCTGTCCGTGCCGTCGATCATCGTCGCCGAGGATCTCGCCCCCGCCGACACCGCGGCGCTGGATCTGGCCAAGGTGCTCGCCGTGGTCACCGAGCTGGGCGGCCCGACCTCGCACACCGCGATCATCGCGGGCCAGCACGGCATCCCGTGCGTGGTCCGGGTGGGCGGCGTGATGAAGCTCAAGGACGGCCAGCAGGTCGCGGTCGACGCCGCCGCCGGCACCGTCGAGCTGGACCCGTCGGAGGAGACGAAGCAGCTCTTCACCGACCGGTCCGAGCTTCTGAAGTCGCTCGAGGAGAACACCGGTCCGGGGACGACGTCCGACGGCTACCCGGTGCAGCTGCTGGCCAACATCGGCCAGGTCGAGGACGCCAAGCGGGCGGCCAAGCGGGCCAACGAGGGGGTGGGCCTGTTCCGCACCGAGGTGCTCTTCCTCGACGCCCAGGACGCCCCGTCCCGGGAATCGCAGGCCGAGACCTACGCCGAGGTGCTGCAGGCGTTCGACGGCCGCAAGGTCGTCGTCCGGACGCTGGACGCCGGCGCCGACAAGCCGCTGGCCTTCGCGACCCAGCCCGACGAGGAGAACCCGGCCCTGGGTGTCCGCGGGTACCGGCTCGGCCGGATCACCCCCGCACTGATGGAGACCCAGCTCGGGGCGCTCGCCGACGCGCAGGAGAAGACGGGCATCTACCCCTGGGTGATGGCCCCGATGATCGCCACCAAGGCGGAGGCGCAGGCGTTCGCCGACCAAGCGCGGGCGGCCGGCATCCGGACCGTCGGCGTGATGATCGAGGTGCCGTCGGCGGCGGTGCGGGCCGAGCAGATCGTCGAGGTCGTGGACTTCGTGTCCATCGGCACCAACGACCTGGCCCAGTACACGATGGCTGCCGACCGGTTGCGGGGTGAGCTCGCCGACCTGCTCAACCCGTGGCAGCCGGCGGTGCTCGAGCTCGTCGCCCGGGTGGCGGCGGCCGGCACGAAGTCGGGCACCCCGGTCGGGGTGTGCGGCGAGTCCGCGGCGGACCCGCTGATGGCGCTCGTGCTCGCCGGTTTCGGCGTGTCCTCGCTGTCGATGTCGCCGGCCGCGGTGGCCACCGCGCGCTACATGCTCAGCCAGCACACGATGGACTGGTGCCGGGCGTTGGCCGCGGCCGCGCTGGAGGCGGACTCGGCCGAGGAGGCCCGCGCCAACGTGGTCGGGCGCATCGACCAGAAGGTGCGGCAGCTGCTCGCGCTGTAGCGGCTGTGGTCTCCGGAGGGCCGGTGGGGGATCCCCGCCGGCCCTCCGGTGTCTCCGGGGCTGTGATGCTCCGCGGAGGCCCGCGGTGGTGTCCCGCACAAGCCCCACGAATGCGAGGAAGCCGACCCTGCAGGGTCGGCTTTCTCGCATTCGGTCGGCTTCCCCGGCGGCCCTGCGGTCAGTGACCCGGACCCGGAGCGGCGCTGCGGTGGGTGGCGGCGAACGCCCCCGGGGTGGTGCCGGTGATTCTTCGGAAGTCCCGGACGAAGTGGGCCTGATCGGCGTAGCCCAGCGTGGCGGCGATGTCCGCGGCCGTGGCGTCACCAGTGCGCAGCCGGTCCGCCGCCTCCTGCAACCGGCGGCGCTGGAGGAGCCATTTCGGGGTCAGTCCGAGTCGACGGTGGACCAGCCGCTGCAGCGCCCGTTCGGACAGCCCGGTCTCGGCGCACACCTGGGCCACCCGCAGCAGGTCCGGCCGGGATTCGACCAGCCGCACCACGTCCTCGACGAGCCGCCCTTCGGTGTCGGTCGCGACGACCGTCGCCAGCGGTCCCAGGGCATCAGCGAACGCCTCGATCGCGGCGTGGTGGGCGGTGACGGCATGCGGGTCGGCGGCCATCGCGGCCCGGACCCGGTGGGTCAGCTCCACACCCGCCGGCCCCAGGACCTCGGCGACGTCGACGTGCCGGTCGGTGTGACCGGACATCGGACCACCGGCGATCACCGAACCCGCGGCAGGGGTGCACAGCACACCCACCGCCCAGCCGGCACCGGTCAGCACGGTCTCCCCGAGACCGGTGGTGACCCCGTAGAAGCGGCTGTACTCCGGCGTCACCACGATCAGCGCGACCGGGTACTGCAGCACCCGCTGCACCGACCGCCGGCCGGGCGGGAGCCGCCAGACCGGAACCCAGAACCGTTGCACCAGACCGGCCAGCGCGTCCGGGGGCGGATACCGGGACAGGACGTGCGAGTCGTCACCGGGCGGCCGGAGATGGGCGCGCTCGACCGCGTCACGGGTCGGCGGGGTGTCGGGTTCCATCCAGACCCAGCCTCGCACCAGCGGGCAGGGTCTCGTGACGAGAACCCCACCGCCACCGCTTACGCAGCGGCTCTGCAGCCCCTGTCCACCGTCGTCGACGCCGTCCCGGCCGACGCCTGGGACCGGCCGTCACCGTGCTCCGGGTGGAGCGCCCGGCAGGTCGTCGAACACGTGGTGTCGACGCAGAGCGACCTGCTCCGGCAGCACGGCGTCGACGTC
>JBQGEH010000180.1:0-1773 GCA_052039515.1 Nakamurella sp.
GACAGTCCGGGCCCGGCACCGGCCGCACCTCGTCACCGGCACCGTCGTCGCCGCAGTCCGGCCCACGTTCGTCGGTCCCGGCGTCGGCGTTCCAGCCGCCCGCGCCGCCGCAACGCACTCTGCGCAGAAAGGCCAACGGGACCCAGATCGCGATCTTCCTGGTCTTCTTCATCCTCGTCGTGAGTGGTCTCGGGGCGCAGCTCATCGACGCGCTGGCGGGACTGTTCGAGCGCTGACGCCGCGGCCGGGGGGACTGTCGGTGCCCGCCGGTAGGGTCGCACCGTGACCGCCCCGCCCACCGACGTCTACGCCGACCTCGTCGGTCAGGACGACGTCATCGACGTGCTGCGGCTCGCGGTCGACGCCTCGCACGGCGACCCGGGCGTGCCGACGTCGGCGATGACCCACGCGTGGCTCTTCACCGGGCCGCCGGGTTCCGGCCGGTCCAACGCCGCCCGGGCCTTCGCCGCCGCCCTGGAGTGCCCCGACCGTGGGTGCGGGCACTGCGTGCACTGCCGCACCGTGCTGCACGGCACCCACGGCGACGTGCGGTCCTTCAACCCGGAGGGGCTGTCCATCCGGGTCGACGAGATGCGCGCCGTGGTGCAGGCCGCGGCCCGCCGGCCGACCACCGGCCGCTGGCAGATCGTGCTGATCGAGGACGCCGACCGCCTCACCGAGGGCGCGTCCAACGCCCTGCTCAAGGCGGTGGAGGAGCCGTCCCTGCAGACGGTGTTCCTGCTGTGTGCGCCGTCCACCCACCCCGACGACGTCTCGGTGACCATCCGCTCCCGGTGCCGGGTGGTCAGTCTGGCCAGCCCCTCGGTGGCCGCGATCGCCGGCGTGCTCCAGGCCCGGGACGGGATCGACCCGGAGCGGGCCGCCTGGGCCGCGTCCGTCTGCGGCGGCCACGTCGGTCGCGCCCGGCGGCTCGCCCGTGATCCGGACGCCGCCGCGGTGCGGGCGGCGATCCTGGAGATCCCGCGGAGGTTGGTGGGGCTCGGTGACGTCTACGACGCGGCCGCCACCGTGCTGGACCGGGCCAAGCAGGAGGCGAAGGCGATGAGCGAGCGGCGGGACGCCGCCGAGCTCGAGGAACTCAAGACCGCCCTGGGCGCCGGCGGCACCGGCAAGGGCGCGGTCGGGGCGGCCCGCGGCACGGTCGGGGTCGTCCGGGAGCTGGAGAAACGGCAGAAGTCCCGGGCCACCCGGACCGAACGCGACGTCCTCGACCGGGCCCTGGTCGACCTGTCCGGCTTCTACCGCGACGTCGTCACCCTGTCGATGGGGGCGTCTGCCCCGTTGCTCAACCCGGACCTGCGCGCCGACCTCGACGACGGGGTGCGGCGGCTGGGCGCGGCCGGAGCGCTGCGCCGGCTGGACGCGATCCTCGCCTGCCGGGAGGCCATCGAGGCCAACGTGAAACCGCAGATCGCCATCGAGGCGCTGATGATGCGGCTGCTCACCGGCTGAGTGGCGGTCGTGCGGCCGCCGCGTACGGTGCTCCTATGGGAATGCTGTGCGCGGTGGTGTTCACCAGGAACGGTCAGCTCTTCTACGCCGATCCCGGCGACCTCGAACTCGAGGTCGGCGACCCGGTGCTCTACCCGACGGCGAACGGCTACGTCACCGCGACCGTGCTGTGGCCGCCGGAGTACTCCAGCGAGGACACCGCCGGCTTCCCGGTGCTCGGCGGCAAGGCCACCGACATCGACGAGCGGGCCGCGGAGGAGATGCGCAAGGCCAAGGCCCGCGCCCTGGTGGCGACCCGCC
>JBQGEH010000181.1:0-7577 GCA_052039515.1 Nakamurella sp.
ATGACGTAGCCGCTCAGCGTGGCCACCGCGGGGCTCGCGAGCAGACCGGCCAGCGCACCGGAGACTCCGGCGGGGGTGGGGGTCGGGGCGGAGGCGTTCAGCGGGCCGATGGCCAGCGGCTTCATCGTCACCGGCGGGTCGACCACGCCGGGCGCCTCGCCGGAGCTGCTGTTCCCGGAGCCGGTCGCCGCATCGGCCGCACCGCCGGGCTTGAGGGCGAGGAAGCCGACGACGCCCAGCACGACGACGAGGACCGCGACCAGACCGATCACCAGCCCCTGGCGGGACAGACGGGACGTGGTGGCCACAGCAGCCGGCTCCTTCTCGACGGTGGTGTCTCGGTCGGGCCGGCGCGGTGCGGTCCGCGAGAGCGGTCGCGCCGGATCACAGGCCGTGTTCCGCGTTCCACCCTAGAGTCTGGCCCAACGGTGGCAGAGTTCTGCGTCAGGCCGACGCCGGCGGCCGGTCGACAGCGCCGGGTGGCCCGTCCGCACCTGCCCGCGTCACACCCGAAGTGGTGAGCGACGGCCACCTCGGGCTGACATAATCTGCGACGGAATCCAGCGAAAGGCGGCAGTGGTGGACTTTGACGTGACCATCGAGATCCCCAAGGGCAGCCGGAACAAGTACGAGGTCGATCACCACACCGGCCGGATCATGCTCGACAGGACGCTGTTCACCGCCACCCAGTACCCGGCGGACTACGGGTTCATCGACGACACCCTCGGTCAGGACGGTGACCCGCTGGACGCTCTCGTCCTGCTGGCCGAGCCGACCTTCCCCGGCTGTCTGGTCCGCGCCCGTGCGATCGGCATGTTCCGGATGACCGACGAGTCGGGCCCGGACGACAAGGTGCTGTGCGTGGCCGCGAACGACCCCCGGCAGAACCACCTGCAGGACATCGGCGACGTCAACGAGTTCTGGCGGCTGGAGATCGAGCACTTCTTCAGCGTCTACAAGGACCTGGAGCCCGGGAAGTCCGTCGAGGGCGCCATGTGGGTCGGCCGCGGCGACGCCGAGACCGAGATCCGCATCTCCTACAACCGGGAGAAGAAGCGGCTGGCCGCGGAGGCCGAGGCCGGTCACGGGGACGCCGACGACCCGCACGCGCACCCGCTGACCCCGGCCGCGTCGCACTCGCCGGAGAAGCCGTCCGGCCCCAAGCCGACCTCGCACAAGCCGTACACGGTGACCACCGACGCGCAGGCGCAGGCGCTGGCCGACCAGTTCATCGCCGACTCCGAGCGGGTCGACCAGGCCATCGCGGCCAAGCTCGAGCGCGGCTGAGCCCACCGCCAGGACAGACGTGAGAGGCGCCCCGACCGGTCCGGTCGGGGCGCCTCGTCGTTCGCGTGCGGTCGTGCGTCAGGCGGTCACCAGCGGGTGCCGCGCTGGATGTCCTTGAGCTTGGGCCGCACGTCGACCAGGTAGACCAGGGACGCGACGGTCGCCGCGCACCACAGCAGGCTCGGCGCGCCGAGGAAGCCGCTGCCGGTCGCGGACAGCACCAGCAGCAGCGCACTGATCGCGGTGATGGCCAGCCACACCGTCTTCGTCTGCCGATCGGCGGCCACGAAAGCGTCCGACCGCCGCATCAGGGCGTCGATGAGTACGAACGCGCCCAGCACCCCGCCACCGATCTCGATGACCTGGGTCACCCACCTGATCACCCATGCTGCGATCTCCACGACGACAGCCTACGGAAACCCGGGAGCCGTCGGATCACCGACAGGGGTCACGACGCGGTGGTGCCGTTGGTGCCGCGGCCGCCGCTGCGCGGCGTCGGGGAGGCCGCCCGCCGCGGGGCGCCGGCGGCCCGGGTGGCCTTGTTCTTCGCCGGCTTCTCCACCGCCGGGGCGGTGACGGTCCGCGGACGCGGGGCCGGCTTCGGCGTGGTGGTGCCGCGCCGGGTGGCCTTGGGGCGCACCACGGTGTCGCCGTCCTGCGGAGCCGGGGCCTCGCCCTTCTCCTCCGCCTGCAGCGCGGCGGCTTCCCGCTCGGTCGCGGCGGCGGCGTCGGCGGCGGTGGTGGCCGCGTCGGCGGCGGTGCTCGCCGCGGTCCGGACGGCACCTGCGGCGTCCCGGGTGGCGGACGCGGCGGCGGCGGTGGCCGCGGCGACCTGCTGCTCGGTGCCGGCCAGTGCCGAGTGCACCTGCTTGTCGCCGCGGTCGGCGAGGCTCGAGTAGATGACTGCGGCCAGCTGGGCGTAGCCGTCGACGGCGGCCTTGAGCTGCTCCGGGGACAGCGCCTCGCGGATGTCGGCGACCCGCTCCGGGAGCTGGTCGACGAGGTGCTGCGTGCGGGCCGGCACGTCGGCGGCCAGCCGCTGCACGGACTCCAGCACCTCTCCGGCGGCGTCCTGCACCTTGTGCGGCAGGTCGGCGGCGAGGTCGCGGGCCTCGCCGGTGGTCGCGGCGGCGCGCTGCTCGAGCGACGCGGCGAGCGCCTCCCGCAGCTCGGCGAGCCGCTCGACGGCGAAGTCGCCGGCGCCGATGGCGGCCAGCAGCGGCCGGGGCAGGTCGCCGAAGCGGTCGGTGAGCTGGTTGACGGCGGCTTCGCTGATGCCGCGCAGATCGGTGAGGAACGACATGGGTTCTCCTTCGGCGGATGGGTCGGTCGGCGGACGGGTCCGTGCGGTCTGACGTCAGGCGGTGGCGGCGGGTTCCCGCGGGACGGGGTGCGGGCCCGGTCGCGGGTCGGACCCGTCGCCGGGCGTCGGCTCCGCGGCGGCGTCCCGTTCGGCCTCCCGCCGGTAGAGCAGGTAGATGGCCAGCAGGGACGCCTTCTGCCGGGCGGTGAGCACCGGGTCGGCGTCGATGGCCGCCGGGACGGTGTCCGCGATCCCGGCCGGCGCCGGCTCGTCGAGGATGCCGGCCATGGTCAGCAGGCTCTCGACCGAGATCTGCAGGCCGTGCGCGATCTGGGCGAGGATCTCCGCGCTCGGCCGGCGCAGTCCCCGCTCGACCTGACTCAGGTACGGGTTGGACACCCCGGCCTGACGGGCGAGCTGCCGCAGCGAGATCTGCGCCGACTCGCGCTGCTGCCGGATGAACCCGCCCAGGTCGCGGACCGGCGCGAGCACCTCGGTGATGTCCATGCCGCCTCCCGTCCACGCCTGTGGTGCTAACTGTAGCAAGCAGTGTGCTTGCTACAGGCACCGGTCAGTGCGGCAGACCGCGCACGGCGGGCGTGGCGGGATGGTCGTAGCTGAGCACGACCTCCGGCGCCGGCCAGTCCCGGTCGTAGACGGCGAACGCCTCGACCTCCCACTGCCGGTCCTCGGGCAGCACCCGGCGCAGGCGCCCCGGGCTCACCCCCACCTTGAGCCGCAGGTCCAGGTCGAGATCCAGGGTGGCCAGCAGCGGTCCGTCCAGCAGCAGCACCGCACCCTCCGGGGCGACGCGCGGGGCGTCCCGGACGGACCGGTCACGCTCCGGATCCCGCAGCCGGGTCAGGTACCGCCCGTCGCCGTGCGGGCCCAGCGGGTCGATCACCTCCCGGGACAGCGCCCCGGCGTCGACCCAGCCGGTCAGCCGGGACTCGACGTCCTGCCGGCCGTGCTCCAGCCGCAGCGACGCCGCGCGCCACCACCACCGGGTCCCGACCCGGATCGCCGGGCGCTGCAGGTCGGCCAGCGCCGCGGCGACCTGATCGGCGAGCTCGGCGGCCCCGGCGGTCTCGTCACCGTCCACCCCGACCCGCAGCCGGCCGGACCCGGCGCGGTCGATCCAGCGGGCCAGCCGGCGGGCCAGCTCGTCCGGGGCCACCGGGACGAACGGCGGTCCGCCGCGGGCCGAGGCACGGGCCGCCATCAGGCCGCGGTGTCCTGACGTTCGAACTGGGTGCGGTAGAGCTCGGCGTACAGGCCGCCGGCGGCGATCAGTTCGGCGTGCGTGCCGCGTTCGGCGATCCGGCCCGCGTCGACGACCAGGATCTGGTCGGCGTTGCGCACCGTGGACAGCCGGTGCGCGATCACCAGCGACGTCCGGCCCGCGAGCGCGGCGTCCAGCGCGCGCTGCACCGCCACCTCCGACTCGCTGTCCAGGTGCGCGGTGGCCTCGTCGAGGATGACCACGGCCGGCGCCTTGAGCAGCACCCGGGCGATGGCCAGCCGTTGCTTCTCCCCGCCCGAGAGGCGGTAGCCGCGGTCCCCCACCACGGTGTCCAGCCCCTGCGGCAGGCTGTCGACGAGGTCGGCGATCCGGGCGTCGGCCAACGCCCGGTGCAGCTCGGCGTCGCTCGCGCCGGGCCGGGCGTAGAGCAGGTTGGCCCGGATGGTGTCGTGGAACAGGTGCGCGTCCTGCGCCACCACCCCGACCGCGTCGCGCACCGACTGCATGGTCACGTCCCGGACGTCGTGGCCGCCGATTCGCACCGCACCCCCGTCCACGTCGTAGATGCGCGGCACCAGCTGCGAGATCGTCGTCTTGCCCGCGCCGGACGGACCGACCAGTGCGACCAGCTGCCCCGGCTCGGCCCGGAACGAGACCCCGTGCAGCACCGGGGTGCTCGGGCCGTGGTCGGGCACCGCGACGTCCTGCAGGGAGGACAGCGACACCGCGTCCGCACCCGGATAGGCGAAGTGCACGTCGGCGAACTCGACCGCCCCGACCCCGGCGGCCGTCCGCGGTAGATCGGGCGCACCCGGCTTGTCGGTGACCAGCGGCGGCAGGTCCAGCACCTCGAAGACCCGCTCGAAGCTGACCAGCGCGCTCATCACGTCGACCCGCACGTTCGACAGCGCGGTGAGCGGGCCGTACAGCCGGGTGAGCAGCAGCGCCAGCGCCACCACGTCACCCGCGTTCAGCGACCCGCCGATGGCCAACGCCCCGCCCAGGCCGTAGGTCAGCGCCTGGGCCAGGGCGGCGACCAGCGTCAGCGCGGCGATGAACACCCGGCCGTACATGGCCGAGGTGATGCCGATGTCGCGCACCCGGCCGGCCCGCTCACGGAACGACGCCGCCTCCTCGGCGGGCCGGCCGAACAGCGACACCAGCAGCGCACCGGAGACGTTGAACCGCTCCGTGGTGGTGGAGTTCGTCGAAGCGTTGAGGGTGTAGCTCTCGCGGGTCAGCGCCTGGAGCCGGCGCCCGAACCAGCGGGCCGGCAGCACGAACACCGGCAGCAGGATCAGCGACAGCAGGGTGACCTGCCAGGACAGCGTGAACATCACCGCGGCCGTCAGCACCAGGCCGATGACGTTGCTCACCACCCCGGACAGCGTCGAGGTGAACGCCTGCTGCGCCCCGATGACGTCGTTGTTGAGCCGGCTGACCAGCGCGCCCGTCTGGGTGCGGGTGAAGAAGGCCAGCGACATCCGCTGCACGTGCTCGAACACCTGCGTGCGCATGGAGAAGATGAGGCCCTCGCCGATCCGGGAGGAGAACCACCGCCCGACCAGTCCGAGCGCGGTGTCGACCACGGCGAGACCGGCGATGACCACGGCCAGCCACACCACCGCGCGCACGGTGCCGTCCCCGGAGATCTCGTTGACGACGCGGCCGGCCAGCAGCGGCGTCGCCACTCCGATCACCGCCGACAGCACGGTGAGCACCAGGAACACCACGATCTCGCGGCGGAACGGCCGGGCGAAGCCCAGCACCCGCGGGATCGTGCCCGGCGCGAACGTGTGGTCCTTCAGCCGGTCCGACTGGTGTGCGGCACCCCGCATCGCCCACATCGCCTGGTGCGGTGAGCTCATGCCCGTCCTCCTGACCGACCGGCGTCCCCGGGCGCGGCGGCGGCCCGGGCGTCGTCGGCCCCCTGTCACTCTGCCCCCGGGGACCGACAGCGTGGGTGGCGGTTCGCGATCGGTGAACGCGGTGACCGAGGTCATCCCGGGCCGCGGGGTGGGATGGGCTGCACTACGGTCAGACTGATTCCGCTGCTGGTCGTGCCACCTCCGGCGGCCGACCGCCCGCCGTACCCGACACCAACGAGGCGCCGCCGGCCCGTCCGCCGGCCGACCTGGAATGACGAGGACTGTGATGACGACGACGTCTGGACCGGTGTACCAACTCCGCGAGCGCAACCTGGGGCTGGACCTCATGCGGGTGACCGAGGCGGCCGCGCTGGCCGCCGGCCGGTGGGCCGGCCGCGGCGACAAGGAGAGCGGCGACAAGGCCGCCGTCGACCAGATGCGCCAGATGCTGTCGACGATCTCGATGCGCGGCGTCATCGTCATCGGTGAGGGCGAGAAGGACGAGGCCCCGATGCTGCACAACGACGAGGAGGTCGGGGACGGCACCGGCGCCGAGTGGGACGTCGCCGTCGACCCGGTCGACGGCACCACGCTGCTCGCCAAGGGCATGCCCAACGCCATCGCCGTCATCGCCATCGCCGAGCGCGGCACCATGTTCAACCCGCGCGACGTCTTCTACATGGACAAGATCGCCGTCGGCCCGGAGGCCGTGGACGCCATCGACATCGAGGCGCCGCCCGGGGTCAACGTACGCACCGTCGCCCGGGCGCTGGGCAAGAACCCCGAGGACATCACCGTCTGCATCCTCGACCGGCCCCGGCACTCCGAGCTCGTCCGCAAGGTCCGGGCGACCGGCGCGCGCATCAAGTTCATCTCCGACGGCGACGTGGCCGGCGCGATCATGGCCGCGCGCCCCAACATCGGCGTCGACCTGATGATGGGCGTCGGCGGCACCCCCGAGGGCGTCATCGCCGCCTGCGCGATGCGGGCGCTGGGCGGGGCCATCCAGACCAAGCTGTGGTTCGCCGACGACACCCAGAAGCAGCGGGCCGTGGACGCCGGGCACGACCTGGACCGGGTGCTGGTCACCGAGGACCTCGTCCGGACCGACAACGTGTTCATGGTCGCCACCGGCATCACCGAGGGCGAGCTGCTGAACGGGGTGCGCTACACCGCCGGTGGGGCGCTGACGGATTCGCTGGTGATGCGCGGAAAGTCGGGCACGATCCGGTCGATCACCGGCGAGCACTCGCTGAAGAAGATCGCCAAGGTGACGCAGGGCTGAGGTCGTTGGATGGGTCCGATGTGAAGGTCTGACGCCCTCTTCGGCGACAAAGAGAAGCAGCACCTCATCGGGCGTCCGACCTTCCCACCGGAGCAACCGTCGATCAGTTGTCGAGCCGACGAGGTCTGAGGCCTTGCGCCGGTGATGGCGGGGTGCTGGGGAGCGGGCCGGCGCCGTGCGGGCGGGGCTGGTGTTCCCGGGATGGGCTGGGGAACGGGCCGGCGCCGTGCGGGCGGGGCTGGTGTTCCCGGGGCGCTCTGAGTGCCGGTCCGGGGTGTCTTCGCATCAAGTGTGTGGGTGGCGCACCTGGTGGAACGGGTGTGCGGGTGGCACAGGTGGTGCGAAGGTGCTTGCCTGCTTCACGACCGCTGCCACGGCTTCGCGGCGGACGCAGCGGTCGCGAGGCAGAGGGAGTGGTCGCGAAGTGGGCCGCCCTACTCGACGCGGAGGCCCAGGCCGAGGGCCAGGGCGGGGGCGAGATCGGCGAGTTGGCCGGCGTCGACGACGGCGCCGCGGAGCGAGGTGACGTCGCCGGTGATGCCGAGCGAGCGGGCGCCGCGGAGGTCGACGTCGGTCAGGGTGGTGTCGTTG
>JBQGEH010000182.1:0-2052 GCA_052039515.1 Nakamurella sp.
CTTCCCGGCCGACCGCGCGTTCCCGATGGTCACCGTCCTGGACGGCCACCCGCACGCGCTGGCCTTCCTGGCCGGCGTCCGCGGCGTGCGCGCGACGCACCTGGGCGTCAGCGGGTTCGGGCAGTCCGGCGGGCTCGAGGAGGTCTACCGGCTGCACGGCCTGGACGCCGACGCTCAGGTGTCGGCGGCCCTCGACGTGCTCTGACCGGGCGGGTGCGTCGCAGGTCGGCCGTCGTGGTCCGCACCGGCCGGCCCTGACGGCCCGGCGTCCTCGCCCCGCTGCGCGCGCCGGAACCGCTTGACCGCGTACATCCGGCGGTCGGCCTCGTCCTGGGCGTCGGCCATGCCGGTGGTCTGCGTCATCGTCCCGGCGCCGAGGCTGGCCGACACCTGCGCCTCCGCCAGCGCCACCGTCAGCCGGTCGGCCAGGTGCACGGCGTCGTCCCGGGTGGTCTGGGGGCACAGCACGACGAACTCGTCCCCGCCGATCCGGGCCAGGTGGTCGCCGGACCGGATCGTGGTGCGCAGCACCCGGGCGGTGGTGCGGAGCAGGTCGTCGCCGGCGGCGTGGCCTGCCGAGTCGTTCACGGCCTTGAGGCCGTCGAGGTCGACGACGATCACGCTGGCGTGGTCGCCGAGCCGGTGGTGCCGGCCTTGCTCCACCGTGCACACGGCGGCCCACGCGCGCCGGTTGAGCAGGCCGGTGAGCGGGTCGGTGTCGGCGGCCGCGCGGGTGGCCTCCAGCTGCCGGGCCAGGGTCATCGCCAGCTGGTCGGCGCGCAGGGTCTCGGTGAGGACGCGTCCGAGCAGCTCGAGCAGGTCGCGGTGCCGGACCAGGTCGTCGGGCTGGGCGGAGTCGTCCAGGCCGACCACGGTGCCGAACAGGCTGCCGTCGGCGAGCAGCAGCGGGATGCCGACGTAGGAGCGCACGGACAGCTCGCGGACGAGCCCGCGGTCCCGGTAGGCCTCGACGGCGGCGACGTCCGGCGCGATCCGCGGTCCCTCGTCCTCCCACATCACCTGGCACAGCGAGTCGTCCCACGCCAGGCCCGACCCGGCGGCGAGGCCGAGGTCGTTGGGGGTCACGGTGAGGAACACCTGGCGGCCGCCGACCATCCGCGACACCGACCACGCCTGCAGCGGCAGGCGGTCCTCCAGGAAGCCCAGCACCGCTCGCGAGGCGGCGTCGAACGCGCCGTCGCCCTGCCGCGGCGTGCCGGTGGCGGGCAGGCCGCCGAGCACCGAGACGGCAGGGAACAGCGTCCCGGCACCTCCCCCGTCCATCCGGGCATCTTCTCCGGAACCGCCACCGGGCGCACCCCCGTCCCGCCGGACGGGTGGTTCTGCGGCAGGTATCGATCAGGTGAACACGCCGCGGAGTGCCGCGCACCGGCGCGGCGCGCGGCGCATCATGGGGTGACCTCGCAGCACGTCGGGCAGCCGGGAGGTCGGGATGGACGGACGAGAGGACCGCGCGGTCGAGGTCGCGCCCTTCAGCCGCGGCGGCGTCCCGCTGGCCGGCTTCGTGGTCTCGGGCCGGTGGCCCACCAGCACGCACGAGTGGGCGCAGCTGCTGACCCTGGCCGTCCGGCTGGCGGCGGTCCCCGGGCTGGTCCCCGCCACCTCGGTGTTCCGCACCAGCGACGACCGACCGGACTCCAGCGGCGCGATCCCCGACCCGGTCGGCCTGGTGCTGCTGGCGGGTCCGGTCCTCGGGTCCGGCGCCCCCACGCCCGGTGCGCTGGCCGAGCCCCAGCCCGCCGCCCTGCTCCTGCTGCACCCGCCGGCCGAGTCGGTGCCGTCGACGCCCGAGACGGCCGGCGCGGCGTCGGGGTGCGTGCTGCTGCCCGGCCTGCCGCACCTCGGCCTGGAGCACCGGGCCGCCTGGGTGGAGGCCGAGGCCGACGGCACCGTCACCCGGCTGCTGAGCCAGGTCGGGGTCGACCCCGCGCACGACCCCGACACCGCGGTCCTGGCGATGCTGCTCGCCGCCTGACCGTCCGGCAGGTGTGCCCGGCGGGGGTGGGTGCCGACGGTTACGGTGACGCCATG
>JBQGEH010000183.1:0-2257 GCA_052039515.1 Nakamurella sp.
GCGGCGGGTCACGCGAAGGTCACGGTTTCACATCATTCACACCGGCCACTGGTGTGTCGGACTTGACGGGGGTCAGAATCGGCCCACCCCCCGATCTTCCCCCTGGAGACCCGATGCGTTCCCCCCGCCTCTGGGCGCTGCGCGTCGCTGCGCTGGCCGGACTCACCCTCGTCGTCCCGGCGCCCGTCGCCCACGCGGACAAGGCGAGTGTGCCGTACGACAACACCATCCGGATCACCGGAGCAGGCTTCGGCCATGGCTGGGGCATGTCCCAGTGGGGCGCGTACGGCGCCGCGCAGAAGGGCCTGACCTGGCGCCAGATCACCGCGTTCTACTACCCGGGCACGACCGTGACCACGCTCCCGGCCGGCGACGAGCTCAGCGTCTGGCTCACCGCGGACAACGACCGCAACCTGACGGTCGCCGCCGCCACGGGTCTCACCCTCAGGTCGACGTCGAACGGCAAGGCCTGGGCCCTGCCGACCGGCAAGGACCACACCGAGTGGCGGATCGTCCGGGCCGGGTCGACGTGGGAGCTGTACAGCCGCAACGCCGCGCGCTCGTGGGTGAAGCGGACGCACCCGCTGTCGGCCACCGCGCCGCTGCAGTTCGTCAACCCGACCGCCGGGATGGTGTCGGTGGTCCTGCCGAGCGGTGCGGTCCGCAAGTACCGCGACCGGGTCGGTCTGATCCTCGACGGCAGCACGCTCCGCACGGTCAACCTGCTGAGCATGGAGAACTACCTGCGCGGGGTGGTCGCCTCGGAGATGCCGGCGTCGTGGAGCCCCCAGGCGCTGCGGACCCAGTCGGTGGCCGCTCGGACCTACGCGGCGCGGCTGCGCAACCTGGCGGGCTCGCGGGCCTACGACCTGTGCGACACCACCACCTGCCAGGTCTACACCGGGGTCTCGGGCGAGCACCCCAACACCGACGCCGCCATCAAGGCCACCGCCGGCGCGGTCCTCACCTACGGCGGCAAGCCGATCAACGCGCTGTTCTCGGCCAGCAACGGCGGGCACACCGCCGACGGCAAGGAGCCGTACCTGCCGGCCAAGCCCGATCCCTACGACGGCGGGATGACCGACCAGCGGTGGACGCTCTCGGTGACCGCGGCCCAGCTCGGATCCCGTTTCGGCGTCGGCACCGTGCGCTCGGTCCAGGTGACCGCCCGCGACGGTGCGGGCGCCTGGGGCGGTCGGGTCGGCAGCGTCAGGATCGTCGGGTCGACCCGCACCGTCACGGTCAGCGGCGCCACCATGCGCTCGACCTTCGGACTGCGGTCGACGCTGTTCCTGGTCACCGGTGGCGTGGCGCCCGCGTCGGGCACCTACCAGCGCTGGCAGTCCGGCGGCGGGGTCACCGGCCGCATGGGCGCCCCGACCGGCGACCAGCACGCGGTCACCGGCGGCACCCGGGCCCCGTTCGCCGGCGGCACCGTCTACGCCTCGTCGGCGGGCACGCACGAGGTCCGCGGCGCCATCCTGCGCGCCTACACCCGGGTCAACGGCCCGGTGTTGATCGGGATGCCCACCACCGGCGAGGTGGCCGGCCCGGTCAGCGGGTCGCGGATGAACAGCTTCGGCCGCGGCGACATCTACTACAGCGCCGCCACCGACTCGCACGTGGTGCACGGCGCGATCCTCACCACCTACCGCCGGATCGACGGGCCGACGCTGATCGGGCTGCCCACCAGCGACGAGGTGGCCGGACCGGTCAACGGGTCGCGGATGAACAGCTTCGCCCGCGGCACGATCTACTACAGCGGGGCCACCGGTGCCCACGAGGTGCACGGCGCGATCCACACCGCCTACCGACGGCTCGACGGCCCGAAGCTGGTCGGGCTCCCGGTGGCCGGGGAGGAGGCCGGCACCCGGGCCGGCGTCCGGATCTCCCGCTTCTCACGCGGCGCGATCCTGTACTCCGGGGCGACCGGCGCCAAGGCCGTGGTGGGCGACGCGTGGAAGGAGTACCAGGCCCGTGGCCGCGAGGCCGGGCGTCTGGGGCTGCCGACCAAGGACTCGGTGGTCTCGGACACGTCGTCCACGACGGTCTTCCAGGGTGGCCAGATCCGCTGCACCACCACGGCGGGCTGCCGGACCACGTACAGCTGAGGACTGACGGCGGGGACGAGACGGGACGGGGCCGGCCCGTCGGCGCCCCTACGATCGCCGGTGATGCCGATCCCCGCCGACCTCCCGCGCTCGTGAGCCCGCTGCCGTGAGCGGCGTGCTCACCGGGTTCGCCACGCTGGCCGTGG
>JBQGEH010000184.1:0-2017 GCA_052039515.1 Nakamurella sp.
GCTCGCCCTGGATGACCCGCTCGTGCAGCATCGGTATCGCGGCATCCGTGTCCAGGACCAGCTTCTCGGCCTGCAGGATGGCCGCCCGTCGCTCGTCGCCGGCCGGGATGGCCGCGGCGGTCTGCAGTGCCTGGTCGACGGTCGGGTCGCACAGCTGGGAGATGTTGAACGACCCCTCGCAGGAGAAGTCGGAGTACAGGTAGGCCACCGGGTCACCGGAATCCAGCACGGTCGCCCGCGACAGGATGAACGCGTCGAAGGTGCCGGCCAGCGCGTCCTTCTCGATGTAGCTGTACTCGCGACCCACCTGCTCGACGTCGAAACCGGCGGCCTCCAGCTGCTGTTCGAGCTGCACAGCGACCTCGGGCAGCTCGGCCCGGTCGGTGAAGGTGCCGAGCGTGATCTTCGGCTTGGTGGTGGCGATGTCGGTGGCCGCAGCGGTCGGTGTGCGCTCCGGGCGGTCGGCCGACCACGGCAGCGCCGGTCCGAGCAACCCCTTGGCGACGTCGGCCCGACCCTCGTAGACCTGGTCGACGATGACGGACGGGTCGATCGCCTGCCGGGCCGCCGCGCGGACGGCCGGATCGGTGAAGACGCCCTTCTCGGTGTTCAGGTACAGCGTGTTCGTGCGGGGCATCGGGACCTCGTGGATGAGGTTCTGGTCGACCACGGCGGCCTGGGCCACCGGGACCGCCTCGACCACGTCGGCGGTGCCGGTGCGGAGCGCGGCCGCCCGCGCGGTGCCGTCCGGGACGTACGTGGCATCGATACCGGCGGCCTTGGCCTTCTCGCCCCAATAGGCGTCGAAGCGATCGAGGGTGGCCGTGCTGGTGCCGTCGACCGCGACGAGTTCGAACGGACCGGTGCCGTTACCAATCGGATCCACCGGCCCGCCGGTGTACGCGTCGGGGGACTGGATGGCCAGCTGCGGGCTCGAGAGACGTTGCGGGACCAGCGGATCCTTCTTGCCCGTGGTCACCGTGACGGTGTTCGGTGCGCCCGCGACGACGGTCAGCTCGACCCCGTCGAGGATGCGGGGCTTGGGCGACGCCGTGGTCGCGGCCGTCAGCGCGGTCACCACGGCGGCGGCGTCGAAGTCCTTGCCGTCGTGGAACTTCACACCCTCGCGGAGGGTGAACGTCCAGGTGGTGTCGTTCACCTGCTGCCACGAGGTGGCCAGCAGCGGCTGGGCGTCACCGTTGGCGTCCAGCGTGACCAGCGTCTCCGCGGCGGACCAGCGGGACAGCTTGAAGGCGTCGTCGCTGAACTGCGACAGGCCGGAACGCGGCGGCTGCAGCATGGCCACCCGCACTCGGGCGTCGGACGAGCTGCTGCCCGACGTCGCCTCCACGGAGGCGGTCGGCGAGGCGGTGGTTCCGTTCGTCCCGGCGAAGCAGCCGGTGAGCAGGAGCGTGCCGGTGACGACACCGACTCCGGTCGCGCCGAGCCGACGACGGGTGGTCCGCGGGGGGCTGTGGATCATGTGGGTCCGTTTCTCTCTGAGGTGCTGACGGGGTCGAGAACTGTTGCGGAGGCGGCCGGGTGGGGTCGGCCGGCGCGGAACAGGACCGCCATGACGACGGCGCTCAGCGCCGGGAACAGGGCCATCAGCCACCAGGCCGTGCCCGCCCCGGCGGCGGGCTGACGCGCGTGATCGAGGAACGGTCCGACCACGAAGGACCCGAGCAGGACGGCGACGCCGCCGGCCGTGGCCAGCAGGCCGTAGTAGGCGCCGGACGGCCGTTTCCCGGCGAACCGCCCCACCTGGTCCATCGCCACCGGTACGACCGTCATCTGTCCGAGGGTCAACAGGACGACCCAGGTGGTGGCGGGCCCCAGCGCCAGCCCGCCCGGCGCCTGCGGCGCCGATACCGCCACGACCACGAAACCGGCGACCATCAGGCTGAATCCGATCGGCAGCGACCAGCGGGTCGGCAGCCGCCGGGTCAGCGCGGCGATCGGCAGCTGGGCGACGATGATCAGCACGGCGGCCAGCAGGAACAGTCCGGGCAGCGCG
>JBQGEH010000185.1:0-5916 GCA_052039515.1 Nakamurella sp.
CCATGAGCACCACCCCCGAGGTCCTGACCTACGGACGGGCCGGCGTCGACGTCTACCCGCTGCAGATCGGGGTGGGTCTCGAGGACGTCGAGACCTTCGGCAAGTTCCTCGGCGGCACCACCGGCAACGTCGCGGTCGCCGCCGCCCGGCTCGGCCGCCGCACGTCGATCATCACCGGTGTCGGCGACGACCCGTTCGGCCGTTTCGTCCGCCGGGCGCTGCGCGATCTGGGCGTGGACGACAGCCAGGTCGTGGTCAACACCGAGTACCCGACGCCGGTCACGTTCTGCGAGATCTTCCCGCCGGACGACTTCCCGCTGTACTTCTACCGCAAGCCCACCGCCCCGGATCTCCAGATCCGCACGGAGGACGTCGATCTCGACCTCGTGCGCGCGGTGGACCTGCTGTGGGTGTCGACCACCGGGATGAGCGAGGAGCCCAGCCGGCAGACCCACCTCGACGTCCTCGAGGCCCGTGGCCGCAAGGGTCACGTGGTGCTGGACCTGGACTACCGGCCGATGTTCTGGGACAAGCCGTCCGACGCCACGGAGCAGATCGCCAAGATCCTGCCGCACGTGACGGTGGCCGTCGGCAACCGGGAGGAGTGCGAGGTCGCCGTCGGCGAGACCGTGCCGGACCGTGCGGCCGACGCGCTGCTGGACGCCGGGGTCGAGCTCGCGATCGTCAAGCAGGGCCCGAAGGGGGTGCTCGCCAAGACGAAGCACGAGCGGGTCGAGTCGGCCCCGATCCTCATCGACCCGGTCAACGGGCTCGGCGCCGGCGACAGCTTCGGCGGTTCGCTGGCCAACGGCCTGCTCGCCGGCTGGCCACTGGAGAAGGTCCTGCAGCGCGCCAACGCCGCCGGTGCGATCGTCGCGTCCCGTCTGGAGTGCTCCACCGCCATGCCCACCGCGGCGGAGATCGACACGCTCATCGCCGGTGGCAACCCCAACGAAGGTCGGTGAACGCGATGTCGCACTTCGCGAAGTCCTACGACGAGATCTCCGAGATCCGCGCCCGCGAGCCGGAGCGCATCGCGGGGCTGTTCCGCTCCCGCAAGCGCCGGCACCTGCTCGGCGACGACGGCAAGATGATGATCGTCGCCTGCGACCACCCGGCCCGCGGCGCGCTCTCGGTCGGGTCCAACCCGCACGCGATGAGCGACCGCAAGGACCTGCTGGACCGGCTGCAGACCGCGCTGGCCCGTCCGGGGGTGGACGGCCTGCTCGCCACCGCCGACATCGTCGAGGACCTGCTGCTGCTCGGCGCGCTCGAGGACAAGATCATGTTCTCCTCGATGAACCGCGGCGGTCTGGCCGGTTCGGTCTTCGAGATGGACGACCGGATGACCGGTTACGACGTCCAGGGCACCATCGACGGCGGCTTCGACGGCGCCAAGATGCTGACCCGCATCGACCTCGGCGACCCGGGCACCGTGTCCACGCTGGAGACCTGCGCCCGCGCGGTCACCGAGCTCAACCGGGCCAAGCTGATCGCCATGGTCGAGCCGTTCATGTCGAGCCGGGTGAACGGCAAGATCGTCAACGACCTCAGCCCCGAGGCGGTCATCAAGAGCATCCACATCGCGCAGGGCTTCGGCTCGTCCACCGCCTACACCTGGATGAAGCTGCCGGTCGTCAAGGACATGGAGCGCGTCATGGACGCCACCACGTTCCCGACGCTGCTGCTCGGCGGTGACCCGTCCGGTTCCCAGGAGGACACCCTGGCCGCCTGGGCCGGGGCGCTCGCGCTGCCGTCCGTGCGCGGTCTGGTCGTCGGCCGCACCATGCTCTACCCGGCCGACGGCGACGTCGCCAAGGCCGTCGACAACGCGGTGTCCCTCATCCGCTGAGCTGTTCCCCGCTGCGCCCCGCCCACCCCGCATCGCTGACACGGAGGTCAGACCCCCCATGACGTACGAACTCCCGCCGGGCGTCACCATCGGCACCGCCCCCGACTCGTGGGGTGTCTGGTTCGCCGACGACCCGGTCCAGGTGCCCTACACCCAGTTCCTCACCGAAGCGGCCGCGGCCGGCTACGAGTGGATCGAACTGGGACCCTACGGCTACCTGCCGACCGACCCCTCGGAGCTGGCCGACGCTCTCGCGCCGGGCAACTTCAAGGTCACCGCGGGAACGGTGTTCGAGCACCTGCAGCGGGAGAACTCCTGGGACGACGTGTGGACCCAGGTCAGCAACGTCGCGAGTCTGGCCAAGTCCGCCGGTGCCGAGTACGTCGTGGTCATCCCGTCGATGTGGCGCGACGACGTCACCGGCGAGGAGGTCGAGCCCTACCACCTGGACGCCGCCGCCTGGGACCGCAAGATCAAGGGCAACGACCGCCTCGGCAAGGCCATCCTGGAGGAGTACGGGATGAAGGTCGTCTACCACCCGCACGCCGACAGCCACGTCGACAACAACGCCGCGGTGGAGCGGTTCCTCGAGGGCACCAACCCGGAGTACGTCAACCTCTGCCTGGACACCGGCCACCTGAGCTACTGCGGCGGCGACAACCTGGACCTCATCGCCAAGCACCCGGACCGGGTCACCTACACCCACCTCAAGCAGGTCGACCCGAAGGTCAAGGCCGTCGTCGACGAGAACGACTACACCTGGGCCAAGGCCGTGCAGCTGGGTGTCATGCAGGAGCCGCCGGGCGGCGTCCCGCACATGCCGGACGTGTTCGCCGCACTGGAGGGCCTGGGTCGGCCGATCTTCGGCATCGTCGAGCAGGACATGTACGGCTGCGCCGGGGACGTCCCGTTCCCGATCGCCCAGCGCACGCTCACCTACCTGCAGGGCTGCCGGCACGTCGCGCCGCGCTCCTGACCCTTCCCCGACTTCCGAAAGGCATCACATGTCCGACCTGCGCATCGCCGTCCTCGGCGTGGGGATGATGGGCTCGTTCCACGCCACCACGCTGTCCACCCTGGTCAAGGGCGCGACCGTCACCGTCATCAACGACTTCTCGGCCGACACCGCGGCCAAGGTCGCCGCCGGTATCCCGGGCTCCCGGGTCGTCGACGACCCGTTCGAGGCGATCAACGCCGACGACGTCGACGCCGTCGTCATCGCCACTCCCGGCATGGCCCACGAGGCGCAGGTGCTCGCGTGTCTGGAGCGCGGCATCCCGGTGCTCTGCGAGAAGCCGCTGACCACCAGCATCGACACCGCCTACGAGATCGTGAAGAAGGAGGCGGCCCTCGGCAAGCAGCTGATCCAGGTCGGCTTCATGCGCCGCTTCGACACCGAGTACGCGCAGCTGCGGCAGCTCATCGCCGACGGCGGTCTCGGGGCGCCGCTGATGGTGCACTGCACCCACCGCAACCCGGACGTCCCGCCGCACTTCAACTCCGAGTTCATGATCCGCGACTCGGTGGTGCACGAGGTCGACGTCGTCCGGTTCCTCCTCGACAGTGAAATCACAGCGATCACGGTTCATAAAGGGCTCGCCACCTCCAGTGCCCCCGAGGGCGTCAACGATCCGATGCTGGTCGTCTTCGAGACCGCCACCGGCGCCATCGCCACCGACGAGATCTACGTCCGCACCGGCATCGCCTACGAGGTGCGGACCGAGGTCGTCGGTGAGACCGGCTCGGCCACCATCGGTCTCGACCAGAACCTGATCCGTACCACCACCGACGGTCGCTGGGGCGGGACGATCACCCCGGGCTTCGTCGAGCGCTTCGGGGCGGCGTACCACACCGAGCTGCAGCGCTGGGTGGACGCGGCGAAGCGGGGCACCATCGACGGACCGGGCGCCTGGGACGGCTACGCCGCCGTCGCGGTGTGCGAGGCCGGCGTCGAGGCCGTCGGCACCGGCGAGCGCGTCGAGGTCCGGATGGGCGAGCGCCCCTGAGCGCTGCCGCGCCGGGGGGGGGCCGGGTGCGGGGGCCGCCCGGCCCCGGCCCCCGCCCGGTGCGGGGGGGGGGCGGCCCCGCCCCGGGCCCCGTGTCCGGTGGCGGGACGGCCCGGCGCAGGCGGCGCAGCCGGGTTGCCGTCGCACCGTGGCCACCTAAGATCAGCTCCGCCAGTCGATCCGCCCTGACGGGTGATCGTCACCGCGTCACGCGCCCCGGGAGGCACCATGACCACCGCCGACTCCAGCACCTCGCCCGCGGTGGTGGGCGACAAGCTCTCCGGCCGGGTCGCGCTCGTCACCGGCGGCACCCGCGGCATCGGCGCCGCCATCTGCTCGAGCCTGGCCGCGCAGGGTGCGTCGATCGCCGCCGGGTTCAGCGGCCACGTCGGCAAGGCCGAGGCGTTCATGGCCGACTTCCAGGGTCGTTTCGACACCGCGGTGACCATCCACCAGGGCAACGTCGCCTCCCCGGACGACTGCCGGCGGGTCGTGGCCGAGGTGATCGAGCAGCACGGCCGGCTCGACATCCTCGTCAACAACGCCGGTATCACGATCGACAAGACCATCCTCAAGCTCACCGACGACGACTGGCACAAGGTCCTCGACGTCAACCTGAGCGGCGCGTTCTTCCTCTCCCAGGCGGCACTCGCGCACATGGTGGAGCGGGGGAGCGGGCGCATCATCAACGTGTCGTCGGTGGTCGGCGAGATGGGCAACATCGGCCAGGCCAACTACGCGGCGTCCAAGTCCGGCCTGTTCGGCCTGACCAAGACCTTCGCCCGGGAGGCCGCCTTCCTTCTCGAGCGGGCCGGCAAGCTCTCCGACGACAGCATCGGGATCACCGTCAACACGGTGACCCCGGGCTACACCTCCACCGAGATGGTCGCCGCCGTGCCGGAGAAGGTGCTGGACAAGATCAAGGGCCAGATCCCGCTCCGGCGGCTCGGTCGCCCGGAGGAGATCGCCCGGATCGTCCACTTCCTGGCCGCTGACGCGTCCTCCTACATCACCGGTCAGGTGTGGGGCGTCAACGGCGGCATGGACATGTGATTCGTTACGACTTCGATACCCGTTCGACTGCTGACCGTTTCGAACTGCAGGTCCTCGCGTCGCCGTGTCGTCCGGCCGCCCACAGGTAGTACAAAGCGACGTAAGAATGTCAGTACAAAAGCTTGACAACCGGTGTGCCGTCGGCCACTCTTATGCAGTCGGCAGAGGCGCCGGCGCTCGGATCAGGCGGAGGTCGGAGTCATGGTCGTTGCCCGGACAGCGACGATCACGAACCCCCTCCCCACCTGCATCCCGGAGCCGTCTCACTGCCGGTGGAACGTCCTCGACGTTCCGTTCCGCCGATCCACCGGGCCCACCACCGCCCCGCGGATCCACCCGCACCGCCCTGTCGGTTCCGGTCGCAGCGACTCCGTCGCCGCTCCGAGCCGCCGCCCGTTCCGCCCGACCGCCGGCGACGACCTCGCCGCAGAGGCGGTCGTGACCAGCTCGCCCCGCGGCGCGCACCGTTGTCCGCCCCACCCCGCCCCCTCGTCCCGTCACCGCCTGTCCGCGGTGGCGGCCGCCGACGTGGGCTGACCGTCCCGCCGCCCCGTCCCGGGCGGCACCCTGCACCTCCCGCATCACGTGAACCGGCGGCGTCGCCGGGGAATCCGACGAAAGGACAGCAATGAAGCTCAGTGGATCTCGGAAGGGCCTGCGCATCGCGGCCGCCGGCGTGGCGGCCCTCGCGCTCGCCGTCTCGGGGTGCAGCAGCTCCGGTGGGGCTCAGGCCACCCAGTCCTCGGCCAGCTCCGGCGGCTCCGGCGGCGGCGCCGTGAACCAGGGCCCCAAGGCCTACACCATCGCGGTCATCACCCACGAGACCCCGGGTGACACCTTCTGGGACAAGATCAAGGCCGGCGTCAACTCCGCCGCCTCGAACCACGGCATCACCATCAAGTACTCCAACGACCCGACCGCCGCCGGTCAGGCCACCCTGATCCAGAACGCGGTGGACTCCAAGGTCGACGCCATCGCCACCACCCTGGTCACCCCGGACGCGCT
>JBQGEH010000186.1:0-13751 GCA_052039515.1 Nakamurella sp.
CGCTGATCCGCCGGCCGGCGCCCTCTCGGGCGCCGGCCGGTTGCGTGTGGTGACGGTCCCACCTCCTCCGGGTGAGGGTGGATCGCGTTCTGCCCCGAGCGGGAGCGACACGTTATGCAACCGTCGCAATTTGATGCTTGACGCCGGAGCCGTTGTGATCCAGACTATGTAAATCAAGATGCACCAAGCGAATAATGATTCGCTTCCTCATCCGGCCCCGCAGGCCCCCCAGGCATTGGACAAAGGAGTCACGATGATCCGCACCAAGAGTCTCCGTCAGCGCATCACGGCCGCTCTCGCGGTCGGCGTGCTGGCCACCACCGCCGCCTGCTCGACCACGAACAACGGCGGCAGTGGCGGCGGCGGGACCCAGGCCCCGATCGACCCCAGCAACCTCGTGCTGGTCGCCTCGGTCATCAACACCACCAACCCCTACATGGCCTCGATGATCGAGGGCGCGCAGGCGCTGGGCAAGAAGCTGGGCGTCGAGGTCCAGATCGTCGACTCGGCCGGCTCCAGCCAGACCGAGATCTCCAAGATCCAGGCCATTCTCGCCCAGGGCAAGAAGGTCGCCCTGATGGTCAACACGGTCGCCTCCTCCGACGCCCCGACCATCGTCAACGCCGTCAAGCAGGCCGGCGGCTACGTGGTCATCTGGTGGAACAAGCCGGACGACCTGGAGCCGTGGAACGTCGGCAACAACTTCGTCGCCTTCCAGAAGTACTCGGGCGTGGAGAGCGGCCAGTGCACCGGCAAGGCGCTCGCCGAGAGCCTCGGCGGCAAGGGCAACGTCATCGGCCTGGCCGGTGTGGAGGACTCCACCACCTCGCAGACCCGCGTCGCCGGCTTCAAGGACGCGCTGAAGGCCTACCCGGACATCAAGCTGCTCGAGGTCCAGTCCGCGAACTGGGATCCGCAGCAGGGCCTCTCGGTCACCCAGAGCCTGCTGACCAAGTACCCGGACCAGGTCAACGGCATCTGGGCCGCCGACGATGCCATGATCATCGGCGCCACCAACGCCGCCAAGAACGCCGGCAAGTACAACGACATCAAGTTCGTCTCCGACGGCCTCTACCCGCCGGTCGTCGACATGATGAAGGAGGCCAACTCCCCGATCGTCGGTGAGACCTTCCACCGCGGCTTCATGGCCGCCTCGATCGGCCTCTACACCGCCTACCTCGCCGCCACCGGCAAGATCGACGTCGGCTCGCTGCCGCAGGAGAAGCGGGACAGCCTCTTCAAGCTCGCCTGCGTGACCCCGTCCAACTTCCAGGAGTACACGAAGTGGGACAACGACGTGGCCGGCTGGATCGACACCCTGGTCGCCAAGCAGGATCCGTGGAGCGTCGACCCGACGCCGCTCGTCGGCCAGGGCCCGGAGAAGCTGCCCTCCTGATGATGTGACCACTGGCGGGACCGGCACCATCCGGTCCCGCCAGTGCCGCGGAAGCCGGTGGACCGGGCTCGACGCCCACCCCACCGGACCCCCACCGCCGACACCGACGTCTGCAACGAGAAACCGGAGAATGCCGTGACGCATCAGGTCACCCGAGATCCCGTGGGGGACAACGCGGCCGCCGCGCCTGCCACCGCCCACAAGCACCGCCGCTTCGAACTCCGCAGCCTGGGCGAGCTGGCCGCCCTGGTCATCCTGATCGTGGTGTTCGCCGTGATCAACCCGGACACGTTCCTCAGCATCAACAACATCCGGACCATCCTCGACCAGGCCTCCGTGCCGCTGATCGTCGGCGTGGGCGCCACTCTCGTCGTCCTCATGGGGTCCATCGACCTCTCGGTGGAGGGCCTCATGGGCGCGGCCGGGATGGCCTTCATCCTGACCACCACCAACAGCCGCGGCTCCACCGATCTCGGTCCCGCCTCGTTCGTCATCGGCATCGCTCTCGGCGCGGTCCTCGGCATGATCGCCGGCCTCATCCACACCAAGCTCAAGGTGCCGTCGTTCATCGTCACCCTCGGCTTCTGGTTCGTCGGACTGGGCATCGGCACCGTGCTCTTCGGCACCGAGTCGATCCCGCAGCTGCCGGACGGTGGCATCAAGGCCTGGCCCAACACCAACCTGCTCGGTCTGCCCCAGTCGTTCTGGCTGGCGCTGCTCATGGTGCTGATCGGCTGGGTCATCTCCCGCTACACCAAGCTCGGCCGGTCCGCCTACGCCATCGGCAACAACGAGGACGTGGCCCGCAGCAACGGCATCGCGGTGAACCGCACCAAGCTCTACATCTTCGCGCTGGCCGGCGCCTTCACCGGCCTCGCCGGCATCCTGGCCACCATGCGGCTGGGTCTGGGCTCCCCCACCGTCGGCGGCGGTGTGCTCTTCGTGACCGTCGCCGCCGTCGTGATCGGCGGTACCTCGCTGGGCGGTGGCAAGGGCGGCGTGCTGCGCACCCTGCTCGGCGTCATCCTGCTGACCGTGCTGACCACCGGCCTGATCCTGTCCGGCGTGGACTCGAGCATCCAGTCCGGAGTCTCCGGGGCCGTCCTGATCGTCGCCATCATCGCCGCGGCCTGGCCGCAGCGGAACCGACTGAGGATCATGAAATGACCAAGGCAACCGGCGCCCCCGCGGGCGCGGCCGTCGCGAACGCCCCGGCCCTCAAGCTCACCGGCATCACCAAGTCGTTCGGACCGGTCAAGGCGGTCAAGAACGTCTCCTTCGAGATCCCCCGCAACCAGGTCATCGGTCTCATCGGTGAGAACGGTGCCGGCAAGTCCACGCTGCTGAAGATCCTGTCCGGCCTGCACGAGCCCGACTCGGGCACCATCGAGGTGGGCGGCAAGGTCGTGCGGTTCCGGCGCCCGCAGGACGCCGCCGCCGCCGGATTCGGTGTGGTGCACCAGGAGCAGTCGCTGCTGACCAACCTGTCGGTGGCCGAGAACATCGGGCTCAGCGCCACCTCGGGGAACCACCCGACCCGCTTCGGCTGGTACCGCTGGGGTCAGCTCAACAACGAGGCCAAGGACGTCCTCGCCCGGGTCGGTGCCGCCATCGACCCGCGGGCCATCGTCGGCGATCTGTCCTTCGTGGACCGGCAGATGGTCGAGATCGCCCGGGCCCTGCGCACCGACGAGAAGAGCGCCAACTCGCCGCTGATCATCCTGGACGAGCCGACCTCGGTGCTGGAGCGCAACGAGACCGCCATCCTGGAGCGGGAGATCGCCAACCTCAAGCAGTCCGGGTCGGTCATCTTCGTCTCGCACCGCCTGGACGAGGTCCGGCGGATCTGCGACCGCATCATCGTCATGCGCCACGGAGAGGTCGTCGCCGACCGGCCGACCGGTGACGTCACCGAGGACGACCTGTTCAAGCTGATGATCGGCCACGCGGCCAAGGCGAAGAAGCACAACGACGCCGGCCGCCCCGGCGGCTCCGAGACGCTGCTCGAGGTCTCGCACCTGACCCGCAAGGGCGAGTACAAGGACGTCTCGTTCACCCTCAAGGCGGCGCACTGCGTGGCCATGGTCGGAACCCTGGGTTCGGGCCGGGAGTCCCTGGTGCGCGCCATCTTCGGTGCCGAGCCGTTCGACTCCGGGACGATCACCTACCGCGGCAAGCAGGTCTCGTCCTGGTCGACCGCGCAGGCGACCCGCAGCGGCATGGCCTACGTGCCCGCCGAGCGCAAGATCGAGGGCATGGTCGGCGGGTTCAACTCCGCCGAGAACATCACGCTGGCCCGCACCGCCGACAGCTCCAAGTTCCTGCTCAACCGACGCGGCCAGGCCACGCTCGCCAAGGACTGGTTCACCAAGCTCGACGTGCGGCCCAACGACATCAAGCTGCACCTGGGCCGGTTCTCCGGCGGCAACCAGCAGAAGGTCGTGATGGCCAAGTGGCTGCAGTCGGAGAGCCTGCAGCTGCTCATCCTCGACCACCCGCTGCGCGGTCTGGACCCGGGGGCCTCTGAGACGGTCAACGACCAGATCCGGCAGGCCCGCGACAACGGGGCGGCGGTCATCCTGCTCGCCGACACCCTGGAAGAGGCACTGGAGATGGGCGACGACGTCATCGTCCTGCGCGACGGGGAGGTCACCGCCCGGTTCGACCTCACCCGGGAGACCCCGACGACCCTCGATCTGCTCGAGAAGATGGTGTGAGATGACGCGACCCGACACCGTGACCCAGCCGGCCGCCGCGGGGTCCTCCCCCGCCGGCGCCACCACGCCGGCCGCCGAGCCGAAGCGCAAGCTCCGCATCATCGACCTGTGGGCGACCGTCGGCCCGCTGGCCGTGTTCCTCATCCTGTTCGTCCTGGTCGTCGTGCTGCGGCCGGCGTTCCTCGGCGGCGGTGGCCTGAGCATCGTCGCCACCCAGGCGATCGCCATCCTGCTCGTCGCGCTGGGGCAGGGCCTCGTGCTGCACGTCGGCTCGATCGACCTGTCCAACGCGGCCATCGCGCTGCTGTCGGCGATCGTGCTGGCCAAGACACTGGGCCCGATGGGGGCCGGCGGCATCGTCTTCGTGCTCGTCATCGGCACCGTGATCGGCGCGCTGAACGGCGTCCTGGTCGCCGTGTTCCAGGTCCCGAGCTTCGCCCTCACCCTGGGCACACTCGGTATCCTGCAGGCGATCTCGCTCATCGTCAGCAACAAGACCACGGTCTACGCCAGCGACACCAGCCTGCTCAACCCGCTGTTCAACTCGGCCATCGCCACCTTGGCGACGGCCTTCTGGATCGGCGTGATCTGCGCCGTGATCATGTGGGCCGTGCTGCGGTTCACCGTGCTGGGCCAGAGCCTGACCGCGGTCGGCCTCAACGAGACCGGCGCCCTGTTCTCCGGCGTGCGGACCCGCGCGCTGAAGATCACCGCGTTCGCCTTCTCGGGCTTCTTCGCCTCCCTCGCCGGCGTCATGATCATCGCCCAGGCGGGGTCGGCGTCCAGCACCGGTCTGGGGTCGGACCTGTTGCTGCCGGGCATCACCGCGGCCATCGTCGGCGGCACCGCCATCACCGGCGGCATCACCAACCCGATCAACATCGTGTTCGGGGCCCTCACGGTCACCCTCATCCCGAGCGGCGCCGCGGCGCTGGGCATGCCGTCGGAGGCGCAGAGCCTCGTCTACGGCCTGGTCATCATCATCGCGGTCGCGCTGACCATCAGCCGCAAGCGCGTCGGCATCGTCAAGTAGCCCCTGTCGCACGGTCGGCCCCACCGGGGCCGGCCGTCCGACCGTCGTTCCGCCCCATCATCCCGAGGAGAAACGTCATGCCCGTCCTGGAATCGCTGCAGCCGCAGGAAGTCCTGCGGTTCTTCGAGATCCTGTCCGACATCCCCCGCGGCTCGGAGAACGAGAAGCAGGCCGCCGACTGGGTGGTGAACTTCGCCCACGAGCGCGGGCTGGAGGCCTTCCAGGACGAGAAGCACTGCGTCGTGGTCCGCAAGCCCGGTCAGGGCGGCCTGGAGAACGCGCCGGCCCTCATCCTGCACGGGCACCTGGACATGGTCTGCGCCAAGAACGAGGGCGTCGAGATCGACTTCCTCACCGAGCCCATCAAGCTCGTCGTCGACGGCGACTTCATCAAGGCCGACGGCACCTCGCTGGGCGCCGACAACGGCATCGGCTGCTCCTACATCCTGGCCCTGCTGGACTCCAAGGATCTCCCCCACCCGCCGCTGGAGGCCGTCATGACGGCCATGGAGGAGAAGGGCAAGGTCGGTGCCGGCCAGTTCGACACCTCGGTGCTCACCGGCACCCGGATGATCGACTTCAACTGGATCACCGACAACGAGATCCTGGCCGGCTGCAGCGGCGACATCACCTTCCTGGTGGACGTTCCCGGCGAGTTCGAGGCGGTCCCGTCGGAGCTGTCGGCGACCCGGTCGCTCAAGGTCCGCGGCCTGATGGGCGGTCACTGCGAGTTCGACATCCACCTCGAGCGCGCCAACGCCATCCAGGTGCTGGCCCGGGCGCTGAACACCGTGCTGGCCTCCTACGACATCCGCGTCAGCGGGCTGTACGGCGGCACCCAGAACAGTGCCATCCCGGCGGACGCCGAGGCGGTGCTGTCGCTGCGTCCCGAGGACGTCGACGCCGTCGAGGCGCTGCTCGCCGACCTGGCCACCACGCTGCACGGCGAGTACGAGCGGGCCGGCGACAACATCCGGCTCGAGGTCGCCGAGACCGAGGCGCCCGAGCGTGCGTTCAGCGCCGAGGCGACCGCCCGATTCGCGCGGTTGACCGCCCTCATCCCCAACGGGGTGCTGAGCTGGAGTCTGCTGACCCCCGGGGTGGTGGAGAGCTCCAACAACCTGGGCACCCTGCGTCCCACCGACGACGGGGTGCGGCTGGCGTCCACCATCACCGCGCAGGTCACCTCCCGCAAGCACGAGATCCTCGACCGGGCCCGCGTTCTCGCCGCCCTGGCGGGCGGGGGCGTGACCGTCGAACAGTTCGGCCTGGACGCCCCCGAGTTCCCGTACCAGGAGAACTCGGTGCTGCTGAAGACCGCCGCCGACGCCTACCGCGACGTGATGGGGTCCGAGCCCGACATTCACGTCTCGCAGTGCAGCCTGGAGCTGGGCATGTTCAGTCGCAAGATCCCGGGTCTGGAGATCATCTCGATCGGCACCGAGCTGCACGCGCTGCACTCCCCGCTGGAGTCGGTCAACCACACCTCGGTGGCCAAGGTCTGGCCCCTCGTCCGCGAGGTCGTGAGCCGGCTGAGCTGACCCGGTCGGGACCACGGACATGACGAAGACCCCCACATCCGGCGGATGTGGGGGTCTTCGTGTCCTCGTCGCGTTCCCGGACGCCCGTCCCGGGCACCGCAGCGGGTGGCGGCGGCCGGCCGGCCCGGCGGGTGCCGGCCGGCCGGACGTCGCCTCAGTCGTCCCGGTGGTCCAACAGCCACTGCGCGGTGTGGGAGTCGGTGACGATCACGTTGATCCATCCGCCCCGCAACGCCGCCCGCACCGCCCGGTACTTCGACGGCCCACCTCCGACACCGAGCCGGCGATCGGCCCGCCGCAGCTGCTCGAGGCTGGCCCCGACGATGAGATCGTCGAGATCGGTGTCCACCGGGCGGCCGTCGTCGCAGATGTAGCGCAGGTTGACCTCGGCCACCGCGCCCGCCTTCTTCACCGCGGCGACCTGCTCGTCGGTGAAGAAGTTGTCGCCCGACCGCAGCGGCGGCAGGATGTCACCGTTGCCGAAGCCGGTCATGGCCAGGTCGATGCTGTCCAGCTTGGCCAGGGCCTCCCGGGCGTGGCTGTCGTGGGCCAGCAGCGTCTCCTTGACTTCCTGGCTGGGCAGCACCCCGGGCAGCCGCAGGAACATCGGCTCGGCACCGACGACGGTGGCGAGCTGCTGGGTGTTCTGCGCCGAGAGGTGCTGCAGGACCGGCGGTCCGAGGTCTCCGACCATCTCGACGACGTACTTCGTGCCGGAGTTGCGCATCGGTCGGAGGTGCCGGACGGTCTCCTGCAGGGTGCGGCTCCACGAGGTGAAGCCGATGACCTCGGCGTCCAGGGGGGTGCTCTGCAGCTGCAGGGCGAGCAGCTGTCCGAGCTCGCGGATCAGCTGCCCCTCGTCGGTGACATCACCGATGTCGTACACGTGCGCCGTCCGCAGCTCGTAGGCCGCCTCCAGCTCGCGCTCCAGGATGGACTGCTCGTCGGTGGGCAGCACCACCGTGGTTCGGACGATGTCGAGGTCGACCGCCTGCTCGAGCAGTCGGGACACGCGGCTCTGGGAGATGTTGAGCCGCTCCGCGATCGCGTTCTGGCGCAGCCCGCGGGTGTGGTACAGCCACGCCACCGTGGCGATCATGCGTTGGGCCCCGGGGCCCGGCGCCGTCCTGGGCATCGTCGTGCCGCCTCTCGTCGCGGGTCAGTGCTCGGTTCGTCGCTGCGGTTCGACCCCGTGCGGGACAGTGGGTGGATATTCATCTGTTGACAGGATATCCAGACTGTCACTACTGTGATCTAGGTAGAGATTCTACGACGCGATATTTATTCGCACAAGAGCCGACGATGACGTCGACAACCCGAGGAGAGGCAATGTCAGCCTTCACGAAGCGCACGAGAATCGCAGCGGCACTGGTCCTTTCGGGGGTGCTGACCCTGACCGCGTGCGGTGGTTCGGACACCGGCTCCGCCGGCACCTCCTCGGGTTCCGGGAGTGCCGCCGCCGGTGGGAACGCCTCCGACTACACGATCGGCATCTCGGTCGCCGATCAGAAGTCCCTGTTCTACATCGCCGCCGTCGACGGCATGAAGAAGGCCGCGGAGGAGAAGGGCGTCAAGGTCGTCGTCCTGTCCGCGGACAACAACTCCACCCAGCAGGTCAACCAGGTCAACGACCTGATCACCCAGCAGGTCAACGCCCTGGTCTTCATCGCCCAGGACGCGACCGCCGCCGCCGCCGGTGTGCGTGCGGCCAACAAGGCCGACATCCCCGTCATCGCGGTGGACCAGAAGCCGGAGAGCGGCGACGGCAAGCTCGCCACCTACATCGCCACCGACAGCGTCAAGGCCGCGGACCAGCTCTGCACCTGGATGTTCGAGCAGATGGGCGGCTCCGGCGAGATCGGCATCCTGCAGGGCGTTCTCGGCGCCACCGCGGAGCTGCAGCGCAGCCAGGGCTGCCAGCAGGCGCTGGACAAGAACTCCGGCATCACGGTCGTCGCCAAGCAGTCGGCCAACTGGGACGAGACCGAGGGCTACAAGGCCGCGCAGAACATGCTGCAGGCCAACCCGAACATCAAGGCCATCTTCGGCGAGAGCGACGCCATGGCGCTGGGTGCGGCCAAGGCCGCCAAGGACGCCGGCCGCACGATCATCAGCGTCGGCATCGACGGTTTCCCGACGATGATCACCGCGATCGAGCAGAAGCTGACCAACGCCACCCAGGCGCAGGTGCCCTACAAGATGGGCCAGCAGTCCATCAACGACGCGCTGACCATCCTCGGTGGCGGCTCCGTCCCGGCCGAGCAGTACCAGGACACCGTGCTGGTGACCCAGGAGAACGCCAACACCATCGACCCGGTCCAGTTCTACGGGCCGAACGTCAAGTAGCGGATCGGTCGGGTGGTGCCCCGGGCGCCACCCGACCGCGCTCACCGCTCTTCTTCCGCCCTGAAACCCGAACGGAGACGCCGGATGTCCGACGACGTACGCACGGCCAGCCCGATCACCGCCGACCGGGCGGGCGGGGTCACGGACGGCCGCGCGCTGGTCCTGACCGACCTGCAGAAATCCTTCGCCGGTGTCACCGTGGTCAAGGGCGTCAGCTTCACCCTCGCCGCCGGCGAGATCATCGGGCTCATCGGTGAGAACGGCGCCGGAAAGTCCACCCTCAGCTCCATGATCGCCGGTGTCCACTCCCCGACCGCGGGCACCATGACCCTCGACGGCGATCCCGACGCGCCGTCGTCCCCGCAGCAGGCGTTGGAGCTCGGGGTCGCCCTCATCCACCAGGAGATCCGGATGGTGCCGGGTCTGTCGGTGGCGGAGAACATCTTCCTGGGGCGGCTTCCGCTCAAGGGCGGCAAGGTCGACACCGCGTCGATGAACCGGCAGTCCCGTGAGGTGCTCGACATCCTCGGCGTGGACCTGGATCCGCGGCGTCCGATCGCCGGTCTGTCGATGGCCCAGCAGCAGAGCATCGAGATCGCCAAGGCCATCGCGCGCAAGCCCCGTTACGTCATCTTCGACGAGCCCTCCGCCTCGCTGACCGGTCACGAGACCGACCGGGTGCTCGACCAGATCCGCCGGATGGCCGAGCACGGCGTGGGTGTCATCTACATCTCGCACCGGCTCGAGGAGGTCCGCTCCGTGTGCACCCAGGTGGTGTGCCTGCGGGACGGCAACCTGGTCCGGCAGTGGGACCGCGGCGATGTGCCGCAGCAGGAGATGGTCTCGGCCATGGTCGGTCGTGACTTCGTCTTCGAGCACCAGGCGCCGCCGCCGCACCGGGACGACGTGGTCCTGGAGGTCCGTGGGTTAGCCCGCAAAGGCGCGTTCTCGGGGATCGACTTCACCGTCTCCCGCGGCGAGATCCTCGGCGTGGCCGGACTCGTGGGTGCCGGCCGCACCGAGATGGTCCGCACCATCGCCGGTGTCGACCGGTTCGACGAGGGCGAGGTGCTACTCGAGGGCCGCCCCCTCACCCTGCACTCCCCCGCCGCCGCCATCGACGCCGGCATCGTGATGGTCCCCGAGGACCGCAAGGGCCAGGGCCTCAACTTGGGGCTGTCCAGCGCGGTCAACATCCTGCAGCCGTGGGAGAAGCGGATGGGACGCGGAAGGTTCATCACCAAGCGGATGCTGGGCCGGGCGGCGGCCAAGAGCCGCGCCGACTTCGACATCCGCGGCTCGATGGACCTGCCGGTCATGCGACTCTCCGGCGGCAACCAGCAGAAGGTCCTGCTGGCCAAGTGGCTGGTCGAGGAGCCCAAGGTGCTCATCCTCGACGAGCCCACCCGCGGCGTCGACGTCGGCGCCAAGATGGCGATCTACGAGATCGTCCGGGCCGCCGCCGAGCGCGGGGTCGCCGTCATCGTCGTCTCCTCGGAGCTCGAGGAGGTCCTGGGCCTGTCCCACCGGGTGCTGGTCATGTCCGCCGGCCGCCAGCGCGGCATCATCCCGCGGGACGAGGTGACGTCCGAGGGCGTCATGGAACTCGCCGTCCCGATGTCCCAGCAGTGACCGCCGTCCGCACCGCCCGCCGAGCCGACCGCAGTACGCGCAAAGGAGCGTGACCCCGCATGACCACCACCTCACCGCAGAAGGTGCCGGCCCCCGCCGGCGACGACACCCCGGGCAGCGGCGGTCTCGGAGCGACCGTGCTCCAGCGCGCGAAGTCCCTCGGCGGACCCGTCATCGGCCTGATCGTGATGATCGTGGCGATGTCGTTCCTGTCGCCGTTCTTCCTCACCTCGCGCAACCTCAGCAACATCCTGGCCCAGGTCTCCGACATCGGGATCATGGCCGCCGGCGCCACTCTCGTCATCCTCATCGGCGGCATCGACCTGTCGGTGGCGGCCAACCTGGCCGTGACGATGATGTTCAGCGCCTGGCTCTACTCCACCGTCGGTGTCCCGTGGCCGGTGGCGATGCTCGCCGGCCTGATCCTGGGCATGCTCGTCGGTCTGATCAACGGCACGCTCACCGCCTACGGCAAGGTGCAGGCCTTCGTCGCCACCCTGGCCACCATGTCCGCCTGCGCGGGTATGGCCCTGTTCATCACCAACGGCAGCACCATCAACGGTTTCCCCACCTGGTTCGGCAATCTCACCTCGAACGTCTTCGGATCCGTGCCGCTGCAGGGCATCCTGCTCGTGGTCATCTACCTGGTCATCGGTCTCTGGCTGCGCTACCGCCCGGGTGGCCGGGCGCTGTACGCGATCGGCGGCAACGAGGAGGCCGCACGGCTGTCCGGTCTGCCGGTGAAGTGGGCGAAGACCCGGGTGTACATCATCGCGGGCGGTCTCGCGGCGGTGGCCGGCTGGATCAACATCTCCCTGCTGGACTCCGCGCAGCCGACCGCCGGCGCCGGGTACCTGCTCAACGTCATCGCGGTCGTCGTCATCGGTGGTGCGAGCCTGGCCGGCGGCAGCGGCTCGATGGGCGCGACGTTCATCGGCCTGCTCATCATCGGTGTGCTCAACAACGGCCTGTCCCTGCTGCACGTCAACCCCAACCTCCAGCAGGTCGTGATCGGCGGGGTCATCCTCGCCGCCGTCCTCACCGACCGGGCCGGTGCGCGCTCCCGCGCCACCTGACCGTCCAGCGAGCGCCGAGACGCGCTCACCCCGAACAGCTCCCGCAACCCGAGCCCTGCAGAAAGGCACGAAGGTGACCTCAGCAACCGAGACATCGGCCTCGTCGGCCCTGTCGAACGAGACCCTGGTGGAGATGCAGCGCCGCATGCTGCGCATCCGCCGCTTCGACGAGCGCGCGTCCAAGATGGTCAAGCGCGGCCAGATCCCCGGCACGGTGCACACCAGCATCGGCCAGGAGGCCCAGGTGGTCGGTGCCTGCATGGCCCTGGGCGACCAGGACTACATGACCGGCAACCACCGCAGCCACGGCCACCCGATCGGCAAGGGCGCTCCGCTGGGTCCGCTGATGGCCGAGCTCGTGGGCAAGTCCGGCGGTGTCTGCGGCGGCAAGGGCGGCTCGCTGCACCTGGCCGACTTCAACGTCGGCAGCCTCGGCGAGTCCGGCATCGTCGGCGGTTCCATCCCGATCGCCGTCGGCGCCGGCCTGTCCTCGAAGGTGCTGGACAACGGCCGGGTCGCGCTGGCCTTCTTCGGTGACGGCGCGGCCAATCAGGGCAACCTGTACGAGGGCATGAACATGTCGGGCGTGTGGAAGCTGCCGGTCATCTTCCTCTGCGAGAACAACCAGTACGCGCTGTCCACCCCCGCGCACACCGTCACCTCCGGCGTGATCGCCGACCGCGGCGCCGGTTTCGGCATGCCGGGCGTGCGGGTCGAGGAGGGCCAGGACGTGCTCGCGGTGTTCGACGCGGTGTCGGACGCCGTGGCCCGGGCCCGCAGCGGCGAGGGCCCGACGTTGGTCGAGGTCGTGACCTACCGCTTCAACGAGCACTCGGAGGGCCTCAAGCTCGGCGTGGACTACCGCGACAAGGACGAGAAGGCCCAGTGGCTGGAGAAGGACCCGATCGTCCTGTTCCGCCGGGTCCTCGTCGAGCGGGGCGTGGCCACCGACGAGGAGATGGACGCCCTGGAGGCCGACGTCCTGCGCGAGGTCGAGGAGGCCTTCGACTTCACCAACGAGAGCCCCTACCCCGACGCCTCTGTCGCCTTCGACGACCTCTACACCGACTCGAAGTTCACGACCCACACCTACAACGACAGCACCTACGGCACCCTGGAGAACGTGCGATGACCGTCATGAGCTATCTCGGTGCGATCGGCGCCGCCCAGAAGGAGGCGATGCTGGCCGACGAGCGCGTCGTCATCATCGGCGAGGACGTGGAGGCCAACGTCTACGGCACCACCGGTGGCGCCGGCAAGTCGCGCGCCGTCGAGGGCGACTTCCTGCAGCAGTTCGGCCGCAACCGGATCCGCAACACCCCGATCTCCGAAGAGGTGATCGTCGGTGCCGCGATCGGCGCCGCGATGACCGGTCTGCGACCCATCGTGGATCTGTCGTACTCGAGCTTCCTGTACATGGCCATGGACCAGTTCGTGAACCAGGCGGCCAAGAACCGCTACATGTTCGGCGGTCAGGCGAGCGTCCCGGTGGTGTTCCGCTCGGCGATGTTCTACGGCCTCAACACCGGTGCCCACCACTCGGATCGCCCGTACCCGATGTTCATGAACGTCCCGGGTCTGAAGATCGTCACCCCCGCCTACCCGAGTGACGCCAAGGGCCTGCTGCGCACCGCCGTCGACACCGACGACCCGGTTCTGATCTTCGAGGCCTGCGTGCTGTGGGGCAGCAAGGAGGAGGTCGACGAGAACGAGTACAAGATCCCGTTCGGTGTCGGGCGCACCCAGCGCACTGGCTCCGACGCGACGATCATCGCCGTCTCCGGCGCCGTGCCGGAGGCCGTCGCCGCCGCCGACAAGCTCGCCGAGGAGGGCATCTCGGTCGAGGTGTTCGACCCCCGCACGCTCGTCCCCCTGGACGTCGAGGGCATCCTGAACGCCGCGTCCAAGACCGGCCGGGTGGTCGTCGCCGACCCCGCGCACCAGACCTGCGGGGCCGCCGCCGAGATAGCGGCGCGGATCTCCCCGCACCGCTTAGACTAGCTCAAAGCC
>JBQGEH010000187.1:0-1664 GCA_052039515.1 Nakamurella sp.
TGGGGCGCAGCGGGCGGCCGCGGCGGGAGCCAGCGGCCCGGGAACGGCCCGGCCGGCGGGGCTGCAGCGGCGGTCGGCGGCGCCGGGCGGCCCGCCGTCGGTGCACGGTCAACGGTTGGCGCGGGACACCGGTCAACCGACGGTCGCCGGGTCTCCGGTGCGCAAGCCTGCGGCCGGCGGGGCCCGACCGGCACCGTCACGGCCAAGGCCTGGAAGTGCGGGCACGGCTGGCGCGGCTGGCGCGGCGGCGGGTTCGCCGGCCGGGGGTGGCGGCGGTCGAGGGCTGCCTTCCCAGCGGGGTTCATCGACGCGGCGGGGCCCGTCGCTGGGCAGCAGCACGGCCCGACGGTTGGGTCAGGGCGGCCGGTCGGCCGCCCGGGACGGGGTCGAGGGCCTGGACGGTGACCCGCGCTGGGACTCGCTGCGATGAGTCGCACGTCGATCCTGGGCGGGGAGACCAAGTCCCGCGGGTTGTTGTCGGGTCGCAAGTCCAAGGGGACGGTCGCGGCGTGGATCGCCGCGGCTGTCGTCTCGGGCGTGCTGGTGCTGTTGCTGCAGGTCGTGGGCTTGTTGATCGTGGTGCCGTTGGCGGCCGTGGTGTACGTGCTGACCCTGGACTCGGGGACGGGCTCCACGCCGTGGCGGCGGATGACCGACCGCCGGCGGATGACATGGCGCCGCAAGAACGGGTTCGACGATTTCGTGCCGGTGGACTACCGGCCACCGTCGTTGACCCCGGACGAGGATCAGCGGGAATGGAACCGGTACCGGGACGTCCCGGACGGCGTGGACGGGCTGTACTGGTTGCAGTCCGGCCCCGGGGTGCCGGCGGTGGCCTATCACTCCCCCGTCGGTGAGAGCCCGTATCTGTCGGTGGCGTTCAGCGTGGACGGCCCGATCCGCGGCCTGCACGGTGATTCCTATGTCGCGCAGGCTCAGCAGGCGTTCGGGAACCTGATGGCCGGATGGGGTGCCTCCCAGAAGCTCGTCACCGGCATCCAGACGATGACCCGGGTCCTGCCGACCGACTCGGCGTATCACGAGGCGTGGCTGGCCGATCAGCTCGACCCGGACGCCCCGGAGGACCTGCAGGCCGACTACGGCGACCTGCTCGACGACCTCGCGGCCCACGGGTACGTGCAACGGCACTTCGCGGTGATCCGCTGGGACGTCGACGCCCGGTTCACCGCAGCCGCGGCCCGCCGCGGGACGGGCCTGGCCGGGTACTCGGCGGTGGTCAACGCGCAGATCCCCCGGGTCAAGGCGCGGCTCGTCGAGGCCATGTTCCATCGGGTACGGACCCTGTCCGGGCCGCAGTTGGCGGCGGTGCTGCGGCACCTGCAACACCCGGGGTGGCCAATCGACCGGGCCTCGGATGTCACCGTTGACTCCTGTTGGGTGCCCTCGCACGACGAGTGGTCGATGACCGAGGTCACCGCGGCCGCGCCGGATCCGATGGACCCCAGCCGGCTGCTGCCGGCCGCCTCCTGGGTGCATCGCACCGCGCAGATCCCGGTCGAGGTGATCGAGTCCCGCGAGCTGGACGGGTTGTGGATGACCCCGCTGCTGATGGGTCTGGACGACCAGGTCGTGCGGACCCTGTCGATGCACGTGCAGTTCGTCCCGGCCCGGGAAGCCAAGATCGGGGCCCGCCGGGACGCGAC
>JBQGEH010000188.1:0-1922 GCA_052039515.1 Nakamurella sp.
TGCGCTGCCAGCTGAAGATGCCCATCCCGGCCAACCCCAGCACGCCACCGGCCAGGCAGGTCCACAGCCAGATCATCGCGTCGTGGGACCGCAGGAAGTCGGTGAAGAACAGCAACACGACGAACGCGGTGAACCACGCGATCGTCCCTGGGACGACGATGTAGGCGATGCCGCCGCGGATGGGTGGCAGCGGCGGCGGGCCCGGGGCGGCGGGCGGCGGTGACGCCGAGGATCGGCCGGGCATGCGGGTCAGCCTAGCCCGCCGGCGGCGGTCGTCCGTCGACACGGACCCACGGACCTCCGACGGGGGTGGGGTAATCTGCGCGCCATGCCCGACGTCGCGCCGTTGGCCACGGACCTGCGCTACGCGCTGAACCGGCTCAACCGGCGGTTGCGGCACCAGCAGGTCGGCGACGACCTGACCGTGTCGCAGCTGTCCGCGCTGTCCGTGCTGCGCCGCGAGGGTCCGCTGTCCGCCGGGGATCTCGCCGCCCGCGAGCACGTCCGGCCGCCGTCGATGACGCGGATCATCGCCGCCCTGCAGCAGCTGGGGATGATCGAGCGCCGGATGAACCCCGACGACGGCCGGCAGGTGCTCGTCGCACTGACCCCGGCCGGGACCGAGCGGGCCGACGCCGAGGGCGCCGCCCGGGAGAAGTGGCTAGCGCAGAAGCTGTCGGTGCTGACCCCCGAGGAGCGGGCTCTGCTCCGGCAGGCCGCGGCGTTGCTGAACCAGCTCGCGGAGCGCTGACCCGCGGGTCGTCCACCGTCCGCAGAAGCCCGACGAGTACGAGGAGGCCGACCCTGCAGGGTCGGCGTCCTCGCAGTCGTTCGGCTTCTGCGGACCCGGTGAATTTGCGACGGTCAGGCCGCGCGGCTCGCGGCCAGCGACGCGAACACGACGATGTTGCTCTCGTAGTGGCCGGTGTCGTCGTTGAAGACGCCACCGCAGGTGATCAGCCGCAGGCCGGCGTGGTCGAGGTTGCCGTACACCTGCAGCGTGGGGAACTCGTTCTTCGCGTACTCGCGGACGCCGTCGACGGCGAAGATCGCCACCGTCCCGTCGGAGCGGGTGACCTCGATGGTGTCACCGGGCACCAGCTTGCCGAGGTCGTAGAACACCGCCGGGCCGTACCGCGCGGAATCGATGTGACCGACGATGATGGCCGGACCCAGCGTCCCGGGCTCGGGGGACTGGTCGAACCAGCCCGCGTGGGAGACCTTCTCGTCGATCGGCGGGGTCGCCATCGTGCCGTCGCCGTTGAGGCCGAGGTGCAGAAGGTCCGAACCGGCGCCGATGGCGGGGATCGAGATCGCCACCGGCTCCGCCTCCGGCATCACGTCACCCGGGGCGGCGGCGGTGCTCGGCGGCGGCGGGGCGGAGCTCGTGGTCGTCGGCGTCGCGGTGGTCGTCGGCGTGCTGGTCGTCGGCTCCGGGGTGCTGGTCGACGGGGGCGGCGCGGGTTCCGACGTCGTGGGCGCGGCGGACTCCGTCGTCGGTGTCGGGCTGGACGTGGGAGTCCGGGAGGTCGACGACGCGGTGGTGGTCGGGTTGATCGAGCCGGCGGCGGCGGCCGTGGGCTCGGGCGGCGCCGGCCGGGAGGTGCAGGCGGCGACCACGATGAGCACCACACCGACCAGCGCCAGCGCCGCCGCCACCATCGCCGGGAGGCGGCGGGGGCGTGGGGTGGTGGGGGTCTGGCGGGCGATCACGGGGTCTCCTCGTCCGGTGCTCGTCGGGGCGGGCGCGCGGGGTTCAGCGTTGGAACAGGGCCAGCATCCCGCCGACCCACAGGGCGGCGGCACCGAGGAAGGGCAGGACGGTGGTCCGCTGGGTGGCGGCGCGGGCCGACGTGCGGTACGGCAGGGACACGGCCTGACCTCTCGGCGGGTGGACGGGCGGCGGTGTCTATCCGGGGCGG
>JBQGEH010000189.1:0-5165 GCA_052039515.1 Nakamurella sp.
CGGCGTTGGCGTTGTAGGGGGCCAGCTGGTCGTCGTAGCGCACCAGACCGGTCCAGACCATGTCCATCACGCGGGTGGTGGCGGTGTCGACGGTCATCGGGATGATCGGGTCGGTGGTGATCGCGTTGGAGATGCGGAGCGTGCCGCCGCCGCCGGCCGCGGTGGAGCCGGAGCCGGAGCCGCCGGCGGCGGGATCCGGGGTGTCACCACCGTTGCCGGAGGAACAGCCGGTGACGATCAGGAGCGAGGCGACCAGTCCGGTCAGCCCGGCCGAGAGCCTGGGTGTGCGCATGGGACTCCTTGGGACGAGGGACATCGGTGGGGACGGGATGCGGCGGCGTCGACGCTGACGGCGGGAGGACGCGGCGCGGCGGCGCGTCAGTACCCCCTGTCCGGGTCGTAGCGGTTCAGCAACGGTTCGCCGGCCAGCCAGCGGCGCAGGTTCTCGCAGAAGATGTCGGTGATGAGGCCGTTCTCGGTGGCGACGGTGGACGCCGAATGCGGTGAGACGACGACGTTGTCGAGGTCCCACAGCGGGGAGTCCGCCGGCAGCGGCTCCACCGTGGCGACGTCCAGCGCGGCCCCGCCCAACCGGCCGTCGGTCAGGGCCGCGATCATCGCGGTCTCGTCGACGACCTGTCCGCGGGAGATGTTGACCAGCACCGTTCCCGGCGTCAGCGTCTCGAGAAGATCGGCGGACAGCAGGTTCTCGGTCTCGGCGGTGAGCGGGCAGGCCAGCACGATCCCGTCGGTGTCGGGCAGCACCGCCCCGATCCCGGAGAACGGCACGGTGGCGGCGACGCCGGGGGCGCTGTCCGTGCCGCCGGGGCGCACGGCCGCGGTGACGTGCACGTCCAGCGCGCCGAGCCGGGCCGCGGTCGCCCGCCCGACGGCGCCCAGGCCGACCACGAGAACCCGCTGACCGGCCAGGTTGCGGCTGGTGTAGCGGGTCCACCGGTGCTCGGCCTGCCAGCGGCGCAGCTGCGGGAATCCCTTGGCGAAGTACAGCAGCGAGGTGACCGCGAACTCGGCCAACGGCACCGCGTGCACCCCCGCCGCGGTGGTCACCACGACCCGGCGCGGGTCGAGGTCGAAACGCGGCACGATCTGGCCCACACCGGCACTGGTGGCCTGGATCCAGCGGAGCCGGGGTGAGTTGGCGGTGGCGCGCGCCGGTTCCCGGCGGTCGAAGTCGAAGCTGACGTCGGCGCGGGCGAGCATGTCGTGCCAGCGCCGGTCCTGCTCGGGGGTGAGCACCGGCAGCTCGCCGCCGTGGTCGGCCACGTAGCGGGGGGTGGCGAGAAAGGCCGGCTCGTACAGCACCTCGATCCGGGGATCGACGGCCCGGATCCGGGCCACGTGCTCCTCCTCCAGCGGGGAGGCGATCACCACCGTGAGGGTCTCCGGTGACGTCACCGCCCGCCCCCGGCCTTCGTCAGTGCCGTGGTCATCCGGTCCAGTGCCCGGTTCCAGCCGTGCTCCTCCCGGGCGTAGCAGATGCGGAAGTGCCCGATGCCCGACGGCCCGAACTGGTAGCCGGGGCTGACCACGACACCGGCTTCGTCCTGCAGAAGCCGGGCGACCTCGACGTCGGACAGCCCCAGGGCCGAGACGTCCGGCCACAGGTAGGCGGTGCCCGCGCCGGGTTCGACGACCAGCCCGGGGACCGCCCGCAGCTGTTCGACGGTCGTCTTCTGGATGGCCTGCAGCTCGAGGATGCGGCGGGCCACGAAATCCCGGTCGTCGACCAGCCAGCGGGTCATCACGTGCTGGGCGTAGGCCGGGGCCCGCAGGCACGACATCGCCATCATCTGTTCGATGGCGTCGATCACCGGCGCCGCGGCGACGACCACCCCGACCCGGTAGCCGCTCAGCGACTCGGTCTTGGAGCCCCCGAGCATCGTGACCGTCCGCTCGGCCATGCCGGGCTCGGCGGCCAGGTGCGTGAAGCGCTGGTCGTCGAAGACCAGCCGGCAGTAGAGCTGGTCCACGACGACCAGGAAGTCGTCACGCACGGCCAGCCGGGCGATCCCGGCCACCGTCGACGCGGTGTACACCGAGCCGGTGGGGTTGTTGGGATTGGACGTCAGCAGCAGCCGGATGCCGGTGCGGCTCACCGTCTCCAGCGCCGCAAGGTCCAGCTGGGGCCCGTCCGGGGAGTCGACCATCGGGATGCGCACCACCTCGGCCCCCAGGAACCGCAGCATCCGCTCCACGAACAGGTACTCGGGATCGGCCAGCGCCACCACGTCACCGTGGTCGACCAGGGCGCTCAGCGTCGCGAACAGCCCGCCCTGGGTGCCGGTCGTCATGGCCAGGTGCCGGCCGGGATCGACGTCCACGCCCAGCAGCTCCGACACCGAGCGCGCCACCACGGCCCGGACGTCGGAGTTGCCGCGGTAGGCGGTGTACGCGAGTTCCCCGTCCGCGGCGGCCGCGGCGAAGGTCGGCAGCGCCCAGTCCGGCGGGGGGAACCGCACCGTGTCGAAGTGGGTGGTGTCGAGCCGGCCGTGCCCGGAGCCGTTGAGGCGCAACGACAGATCGGCCTCCCGCACCGACATCCCGATCAGCGGTGCGCGTTCCGGGAGATGGGTACGGAGCAACCGGGTGGATGCCGACGACCGGATGGTCACGTGGGAGGACTCCTCACTGGAGGGGGACGCTCGGTGCTCCGCTCGCGCCACCTGGCCGTCACATGACGGAAACACGGTCGTGGCGAACGGCTCTCGGATCGACACCGGGGTCCGGAGTGGTCCGGCGGATCGACGGACCCATCCTCGGACGGCGGTGCACCGCTGCACAAGCGCGGGATCCTGTCCCGGTGGATGAAGCTTTGCTAACAGGTGGCCGGCTGGTGGCCGACCGGTGGACGGCGGGTCGCGGCGCTCAGCCGGCCGGCCCGGTGTGGGTCCCGTCCAGGGCGCGGGTCAGCGCGCGCAGCGTCGCCCCCAGGGCCGGTCGCGGTCCGGTGGCCGCCCGCCAGACCCCGTAGATCCGGCGTACCGGCGCCGAGCGGACGGTGAGCGCCCGGACGCCGGCGGGCAGCGGTCCGCGGCCCATCCGCGGGACCAGCGCCACCCCGAGACCGTTGGCCACCATGGCGATCTGGCTGGCGTACTCGGTGACCATGTGACCGAACCGCGCGGTCACCGGCGCCTCGCGGTAGGCGTGCAGCAGGAAGTCATGGGCCACCGAACCCGGTTCGTAGAGCCAGGATTCGTCCGCGAGCTCGGCGAACTCGACGCCCGGCGCACCGGCCAGCCGGTGGTCGGACGGCACCAGGATGTCGGAGACGTCGTCGCCCAGGTGGCGGGCCTGGATCCCGTCGGCGATCACCAGCGGCATCCCCTGCCAGTCGTGGGCGACCGCAAGGTCGACGGTCCCACGGGTGACCAGTTCCACCGCCCGGTGCGAGTCGACCTCCAGCACCTGCAGGTGCAGGTCGGGATGGGCCAGGGTGAGGGCCCGCACGGCCGGCGGCAGCAACCCCCGGGCGGCGGTGGCGAAGGCGGCGACCCGCAGGTCGCCCGCGACGGTGTTGCTGTTGGCCTGCAGCTGGGCCCCCATCGCCTCCAGTTCGGCGACGACCCGGGCCGCGGCGTCGGCCATGATGCGGCCCGCCTCGGTCAGGGTGACGGTGCGGCCGCGGCGCTCGATGAGCGTCTGCCGGACGTCGCGCTCCAGCCGGGCGATCTGCTGCGACACCGCCGACGGCGTGTAGCCGAGGGTGCCGGCGGCGGCGGTCATCGATCCGTGGGCGGCGAGCGCGGCGATCGCCCGGAGCCCGGCGAGACTGACGTTCACGAGCGGGTCGGCGGCGCCGGGGTCACCGCGGGTCGGGGCGGACGACGGCAGGCATCCGGACATCATCGCAGCCGGCCGGGGCCGGTCTCGCCCGGGTTCGTCCGGCCCGCGCCGCCGGGGGTGACCCACCGTCGTCACCGTCCGGCCGCGGCCATGACCTCGGGGTCGAAGGGCAGCACCGAGCAGCGTGCCGACGTGGCACCGTCGACGACGATCTCCTGGCCGGAGACGAACGAGGCCTCCTCCGACAGCAGGAAGGCGATCACCGCGGCGATCTCGGTGGGCTCGGCGATGCGACCGCGCGGATGCCGGGCGGCCCGCCGCCGGTCGTGCTCGGCCTGTTCCGCCGCGTCCAGGGTGGTGGCGGTGAGCGTCATCGTGGTCCGGACCGGGCCCGGCAGCACGGCGTTGGCCCGCACCCCGAGCGGGGCGTACTCCACCGCCAGCTGCCGGGTCAGCGCGTTGATCCCGCCCTTGGTGGCCGCGTAGGCGAAGGCGCCCGGGTAGCCGCGGATGCCCTGGATGGAGCTCACCGACACCACGGAGCCACCGTGGCCGGCCCGCCGGAACCGCTCGACGGCCTCCGCGCAGCCCCACATGGTGCCGAGCAGGTTCACGTCGACCTGGCGGCGGACCTTCTCGGGGGTGGCGCGGTGCGCCGGCTCGTCCATCTCCACGCCCGCGTTGTTCACCCAGCCGGCCAGCACCCCGTGGCCGGCCGCCGCGTCACCGGCACGCCGGTGGGTGTCGGGGTCGGCGACATCCCCGGGAACGCCGACGAAACGGCCGGCCGCGCGCCCGGCGAGGTCGGCCAACCGGCCCTCGTGCAGATCGACGCCGACGACCACCCAGCCGTCGGCGAGCAGTCGCTCGGTCACCGCCCGGCCGATTCCGTCGGCGGCGCCGGTGACCACGCAGACCCGGTCGGGACCGTCGGTCGGTTCCGGAAGGGTCTGCGGTGCGGGCGCTGTCATGGTGCTCCGTTCAGTGGGATCGGTCGAGGGGGACGACGGTGGCCCAGGCGTGGGCGGGTCCGGTGCCGTCACCGACCGGGTGGCGGTGGGCCGGGGTGAGCAAGCCGTCGGCGGCGACGGCGAAGGTGGCCAGGTTCATCGGCAGCGGCCTGGTCCGGTCGCCGTCCTCGATGTCCCAGGTCTCGGAGTTGGTGACGACCAGCGTCCGGCCGGTGGGGTCCAGCGCCAGCGAGCGTGGGCAGGCACCACCGGAGTCCAGGCGCTGCCGCTCGACGAGCCCGCCGCCGGGTTCCACCGAGTAGACGACGATCGAGTTCTCGGCACCGGCGGGCAGCGTCCGGGGCGCGCCCGGCTCGGGCCGGTACGCCCGGTTGCCGACGTAGAGCA
>JBQGEH010000190.1:0-3315 GCA_052039515.1 Nakamurella sp.
GTGGACACCGGGCGCCGTCGGCCCCGGGAACGACGACGACCCGGCCGCGCGGGCGGCCGGGTCGTCGGTCCGGGTCGGGTCATCGGCCCGGGGAGCGGGTCCCCCGCCGAACCTCCACCCCGGACGGCATGGGGGCGCGGCCGGCGCGGCGGTGGTCGTCGGTGCCGGTACGGGCGACCGCGGACTCCTCGGCGCGCGCGGCCGGGGCCGCCGTGGACGGGGTGACCGTGTGATGGGCGAGCGCGGCGGCGACCTTGTTGGCGGCCGGGGCCGGGCTGTCGAACAGCGGGTTCTGCGCCGCGGTCCGCTCCACCGGCGCCGCGGCGGGCGCGGGCGGGGTGGGCCGCTCGGCCGGCGCCGGCGGGGTGGGGACGGTCTGGGTGGCCAGCGGGTTCAGCGGCGGTGCCGGGGTCTCGACGACCGGCTCCCGTACCGTCCGCAGCGGCCGCGGCGCCGGGTCCATCAGCTCGGCGGCGGCGTCGTCCAGGGCGGTGACGGTGCCGCCGGTGGCGCTGTGGTGGTACGTCCAGCGGGCGGTGTTCTCGCTGCGGCCGGCCGCCCAGGTGAGCAGCAGGACCCAGGCGCCGGCCTCGGTGCGGTAGGCGTCCCAGCTCATGGTGTCGGCCTGGCCGCGTTCGGCCAGCGTGATCCGGACGCGCTTCTCGACGCTGTCCTTCACCGGGGCGCCGTCGATCACCGGGCGGGCCTGGCGACCGCGGTCGGCGATCATCGACCGCTCCATCAGGACCGGGAAGGCGAACCGTTCGATGCGGGACGGCTCGCACCCGGCGTCGGCGGCGACCGCCTCCAGGGTCGCGCCGGCCCGGATGCGGGCCTGGATGTCGCGGGGACGCAGCTGCGGTTCCATCGGGGTCTCCCGGGTCGGGGTGCGCCGGGGCGCGGGTGCGGGGGACGCGGCGCGGGCCGGGGTGGCGGGAGCGACGGGGTGTGCCTGCTGTGCTCCCTGTGGGGTGACGTCGCGCAGCAGGTGCTCGCGCAGCGCGACCAGCACCCGGTCGTCGGAGGGCACGGAGAACCGTTCACCGGTACCGGGTTCCTCGCACACCAGCCCGGCACCGTCGTCCGACAGCCCCAGCAACCTCAGCGTGCGCATCGCGGATCCTCCCCAGGTGTGGTCAGCGACCACGGTATCGAGACGGTCACGGCCGTCCGGCCAGGCGCGCCGCCCGGCCGGACGGCGAGTCTCACAGTGCGCTGACGACGTGGTCGATGCAGGCGGTCAGGGCCTGCACGTCGGTCGGGTCCACGGCCGGGAACATGCCGACGCGGAGCTGGTTGCGGCCCAGCTTGCGGTACGGCTCGGTGTCGACGATCCCGTTGGCGCGCAGCACCTTCGCGACCGCGGCGGCGTCGACGGCGGCGTCGAAGTCGACGGTGCCGACGACCGGCGACCGCAGCTCCGGCCGGGCCACGAACGGCGTCGCGAACGCCGACTCCTCGGCCCAGCTGTACAGCGTCTTCGCCGAGTCGGCGCTGCGGCCGGCGGCGAAGTCCATGCCGCCGCTGGAGTTGATCCAGTCGATCTGGTCGGCCAGCAGGAACAGCGTCGCCACCGCGGGGGTGTTGTACGTCTGGTCCTTGGACGAGTTGTCGATCGCGGTGGCCAGCGACAGCGACTCCGGTATCCAGCGGTCGGTCACTGTATTCCCAGCGATCTCCGCCACCCGATTGAGCGCCGCCGGCGACATCAGCGCGATCCACAGCCCGCCGTCGGAGGCGAACACCTTCTGCGGGGCGAAGTAGTAGACGTCGGCCTGCCGGATGTCGACCGGGATGGCGCCGGCACCCGACGTCGCGTCGACGAGCACCAGCTGGTCGTCGGTCGCGCCCTCCGGCCGGACCACGGGAACGGTGACGCCGGTGGAGGTCTCGTTGTGCGCCCAGGCGTAGGCGTCGACGTCGGCCTCGAAGCGCGGGGCGGGGGCGTCGCCGGCGTCGGCCTTGATGACGGTGGGCTCACCGAGGAACGGCGCGCCCGCGGTGACCCCGGCGAACTTCGCGGAGAACTCGCCGAACGTCAGGTGCTGCGAGCGCTGCCGGACCAGGTTGATCGCGGCGACGTCCCAGAACACCGTGCTGCCGCCGTTGCCGAGCACCACCTGGTAGCCCTCCGGCAGCCCGAACAGCTCGGTCAGGCCGTCGCGGACGCGCCGGACCAGGTTCTTCACCGGGGCCTGGCGGTGCGAGGTGCCCATCAGCGACGTGCCGGACGCGGCCAGGGCGGCCAGCGCCTCGGGACGGACCTTGGACGGTCCGCAGCCGAAGCGGCCGTCGGCCGGCTTGAGCTCGTCGGGGATCCGGATGGTGCTGGCGTCGGCCATGGGACGTGGGGCTCCTCGGTCGGTGCGGACGGTGCGAGCCCGTCGATTCTCCCACCGCGCGGCCGCCTCCCCGGACGCCCGCGCGGCGGCGGCAGATCGTCGTGCGACCGTGTCCGACCACCGGTGATGCTGTGGCGCAGCTCGCGGCGGGCGGTCGATCCTGCGGGTTCGCCGGACCCCGGGGGATCCGTCGTCGTACCGTCGAGCCGGTTCCTCCGGCGGAAGGCAGGCATGACCGAGCACAGCAGTCCCGAGGTGGCCACGACGTCGGGGACGTTCCGCGGCCGGGACGACGGCCGGGTGGCGGTGTGGAAGGGGATGCGGTTCGCCGAGCCCCCGGTCGGACAGCGCCGGTGGCGGGCCCCGGTGGCCGCGACTCCGGCTCCGGATGTGGTCGACGCGGTGGCGTTCGGGCCGGCCGCACCGCAGCTGGTCAATCCGGTGATCTTCCTCGGCGACGGCATCGCGCTGGACGAGGACTGCCTGTCGTTGAACGTGTGGGCGCCGTCCGGAGCGGCCGATCGGCCGGTCATGGTGTGGGTGCACGGCGGCGCGTACGCCTTCGGGTCGGCGAGCCAGCCGCTGTACGACGGGGCCGCGCTGGCCGCGTCCGGCGACGTCGTCGTGGTCACCGTCAACTACCGGCTCGGCGCGTTGGGGTTCCTGGACCTGACGTCCTTCGACGGGGCGGGGGACTCCAACCTGGCGCTGCGGGACGTGCTGCTGGCGCTGGGGTGGGTCCGGGACAACATCGCCGGCTTCGGCGGCGACCCGACACAGGTCACGGTGTTCGGGGAGTCGGCCGGCGGCGGGATGGTCACCGCGCTGCTGGCCGCCCCGGCGGCGGCCGGGTTGTTCGCCCGGGCGATCGTGCAGAGCTCGCCGGCCACGTCGATGTACGGGGCGGCTCGGGCCCGGGCCGTCGCCGACCGCTTCCTCGCCGCGGTCGGCGTCCCGGTCGCGGAGCTGCGTG
>JBQGEH010000191.1:0-5673 GCA_052039515.1 Nakamurella sp.
TTTCCTCGTCCGCCTCCGCGACCTGGTCGAGGGTGACACCGTCACCGTGGTCACCGAATCCGGTGGCTCGGTGTCCTACGCCGTGACCGGTCGTCAGACGCTGCCCAAGTCGGTCGGGCTCCCGGTCACGCTCTTCGCCCGGGACGGACCGCCGTCGCTGCTGCTGATCACCTGCGGCGGTCCGTTCGACGCGGCCCGGGGCAGTTACGAGGACAACGTGGCGGTCACCGCGCGGCCCCTCTGACGCCGCGCCGCGGAGCGCGTGCATCATGGGATCCGTGGCACCCCGGACGGTTCCGCCTCCCGCTCCCGTTCCCGCGGGTCCTCCCGGAGTCCCGGTGACCCGGCCGGCTCCCGCCGCATCGCGGCCGGTGGGTCTGGTGCTGCTGGTGGTCGCGGTCGTGCTGGCGGTGGTCGTGCCCTGGGCGCTCGACGGGCCGCTCGGCGACTCCGCGTCGCGCGCGCCGTTGCCCGAGCCGCCGGCGGTCGGCACCTGCCTCGCGGTCCCCTTCACCGGTGGCCTCCCGTCGGCGACCTCCTGCGATCGGCCGCACGCTGCGGAGGTGGCGGCGTCCTGGCGGGCCGACGACCCGCTGGTGGCCCAGGTCTCGTGGTTCTCCGGCTACCTCGACCGCGCCACCGGTCAGCCGGACACCGGCATGGGCGGGATGACCGAGGCCCTGGTCACCGCCTGCTGGAGTGCGTCCCAGCGCTACATCACCCCGCCCCGGCAGAGCGCCGCGTGGTTCGCCGTGCCACCCCGGGTGGCGCCGGCACTGATGGTGGCCCCGCCCGGTCAGGGTTTCGGACGGTGGCGCTGGATCGCCTGCGTGGTGGTGACCGCGGACGACACCTCCTGGCGGGGCTCGTTGAACTGGCGTGACCCGACGCCCACCCCACGGCCCGCCGAGGTCTCGATGAACTGCCGGCCGGATGGTTCGACGGGCTTCGCCCGGTGCGACGACCGGCACCGCAGCGAGGTCCTGGGGTGGCCCGACTACGCCTGGATCGGCAGCGACGAGGAGCGCGCCGCCGACTGTGAGTCCCTGGCCGTCGCGGTGACCGGACGGGCCGATCCGACCTTCGGAGGGCGGTTGCGCATCGAGGTGGTGGACCGACTGCCGGTGCCCTACCGCGGGGCGCTGCCGCTGTGCGTGGCGGCGCTGGTCGGTGACGGCGCCCTGGTGGGGTCACTCATCGGCATCGGTGACGGGGCGCTGCCGTTGGCCTGAGCGCCGCTTCACGTCCCGTTCAGGTTCTCGATGGTGCCGGTGAGTTCGCGGATCCGGGACGCCAGCTCGTCCGCGTCGGCGTGGTCGAGACCGTTCACCTCGACCTCGAGTCCGCGCAGTTCGTCCAGCCACTCCCCGGTCCGGTCCCGCGGGGCGTCGAGCCACTGCTCGGCGATCTCCCCCACCCTGCTCCTGATGTCCTCGAGTCGTCCCATGCGGGTCCTCCTGCGGCCGTCGGCACCGGTGTCGGGCGCCGTCGCTGATGTCGGGTACCCGGAACCGCCGCACACCGCAGCGTCTCTCGGGGCCGGTCGTCAGCCGCCGCGGTGCCGGGCGGTGCCGCATGGGTACCGCACGGGAAGCGACGTTCCGAGGAGGCCACGATGGACCACGTCCGCCGCGACGGGCTGCTGTTCCCCGTGGACGACGGTGGCGACCACGATGCGGCCGCGACAGTCGTGCTGCTGCACGGGTTCCCGCAGCCGGCGTCGTCGTTCGCCGCGGTGGCACGGAGCCTGCAGGGTCAGGGGCTGCGCACGGTGACGCCAACCCAGCGGGGCTACGCCTCCACCAACGCGCCACCCGGCCGTAGGCGGTACCGGTTGACCGAGCTCGTCGACGACGTCGTCGCCGTGATGGACGCCGCCGGGGCGGACCGGGTGCACCTCGTCGGGCACGACTGGGGCGGTGCCGTCGCCTGGGCGGCTGCGGCCTGGTACCCGGAGCGGTGCGCCTCGCTGACCGTCCTGTCGACGCCGCACCCGGCCGCGATGACCGCTGCGCTGGGGCGCAGCGACCAGGTGCTGCGGTCCTGGTACATGGGGGCGTTCCAGCTGCCGCTGCTGCCGGAGGCGGTGCTGCCCCGGGTGATGGAGCGGTCGTTGCGCTCGATGGGTCTGCCGGCGGAGACGGCGGCCGCGTACGTCACCACGCTGCGGGGGCGCTGGAGCGGCCCGGTGAACTGGTACCGCGCGCTCCCGTTCGCCGGCCGGCCGGTGGGCGCGATCACCGTGCCCACCACCTACGTCTGGGGTCGGCACGACCCGGCCCTGGGACGCGCCGCCGCCGAGGGCACCGCCGACCGGGTGTCCGCCGACTACCGCTTCGTCGAGCTGGACGCGGGTCACTTCCTGCCCGAGACCCGCACCGACGAGGTCGCCGAGGCGATCCTGCTCCGCGTGCGCAGCGGTCGGTCCTGACGGGCGTCGCGGAGATCCGAGGACGGTGTCGATCGGGCCCCCGCCCGGTCGTCATCGTGGTGTCACCATCGAAACCGGGCCGCCACCGCGGTCCGGGTCGTCCGAGAGGATCACCGCCATGCGTTACACGCTGCTGCTGCACTACCCGGAGATGACTCCCGAGGAGCTCGGCCCGGAGGGCCAGGAGTACGGACAACGGGCGTTCAACGCCTACGCCGACGCGCTCACCGCGGCGGGGGTGCTGCTGTCCGCCGAGGTCCTGCAGCCGTCGTCGAGCACGACGACCGTCCGCCGCCGGGACGGCCGGACCCTGATCCAGGACGGCCCGTTCGCCGACAGCAAGGAGCAGCTCGGCGGCAGCTTCGTCATCGACGTCGCCGACCTCGACGCCGCCCTGTCCTGGGCGGAGCGGGCGCCGTCGGTCGAGTGGGGCGCCGTGGAGGTCCGACCCGGGGCGGTCTTCCACGCCGACGGCGCCTGGCGGCCGAACGCGTGAGGGCGGACGCGGCGGAGGCCGGCCGGGTCGCAGCCGACACCGCCCGCTCGTCCCACGGCCGGCTCGTCGCCCTGCTGGCGGCAGCGCACGGCGATCTGCAGCTCGCCGAGGACTGCCTGTTGGCGGCCTTCGAACAGGCGCTGACCAGCTGGCCGGAGTCCGGGATCCCCGACAACCCCGAAGGATGGCTGGTCACCGTGGCCCGGAACCGGCAGCGCGACGTGTGGAAGTCGGCGGCGCACCGCACCGCCGCGGGGTGGCCGACCGGCTACGGCGGACCCAGCATCGACCCGTTCGCCGACCTGGATCCCGAGCGCATCCCCGACCGGCGGCTGGCACTGCTGTTCGTGTGCGCCCACCCGGCGATCGACGAGGCGGTGCGGACACCTCTCATGCTGCAGACCGTGCTCGGCATCGAGGCGGCCCGGATCGCGGCGGCGTTCGGGGTACCGGCGGCGGCGATGGCCCAGCGGCTGGTGCGGGCCAAGCGGCGCATCCGCGACACCCGCATCCCGTTCACGGTTCCCGACCGGTCGGTGCTGCCCGAGCGGCTCCCGGCGGTGCTGGAAGCCGTCTACGGTGCGTTCGCGATCACCCACGGGCGGCGGAACGACGACCTGGCCGACGAGGCGGTGCGTCTCGCCGTCCTGCTGGCCGGTCTGCTGCCGACGGAGCCGGAGGTGTGGGGGTTGGCCGCGCTGGTCACGCTGTCCCGTTCCCGGGACGGTGCCCGTGGTGACCGCTACGTGCCGTTGGCCGACCAGGACACCGACCGGTGGGACCGTGACCTCATCGCCGAGGGTGAGGCGTACCTGCGGCGGGCCGGCCGCGGCACGCCGGGTCGGTTCCAGCTGGAGGCCGCCGCCCAGGCCGTGCACTGCGCCCGGGCCACGACCGGGCGGACCGACTGGCCGGCCCTGCGCACCCTGTACGCCGCGCTCTGCGTAGTCGCCCCGACGGCCGGGGCGCGGGTGGCACTGGCCAGCGCGGTCGGCCGGCTGGACGGACCGGACGCCGGTCTGGCCGTCCTGGACGCACTCGGACCGGCGGCCGAGGGCTTCCAGCCGGCGTGGGCGGTCCGGGCGCACCTGCTGGCCGAAGCCGGACGGGCGGACGAGGCCCGCGCGGCTTACCGGCGGGCCATCGAGCTCAGTCCCGACCCCGCGGTCCGCGCCCATCTCGGCGAGTGCGCCGCGGTGCTGACCTGAAGCGGGGATCAGTCCAGCATCGGCATGCCCTCGGCGTACCGCTGTCCGTCGACGAACAGGTCCACGCGTTCGGACCAGAACGCCGGCAGGTCCCGAACTCTCGCCGCGTCATCCAGCGGATCGTCGTAGTACCAGGCGATGTCGGCGCCGCCCGGCAGGTCGGCGCTCAGGTACCGGGCCGTCCCCTTGTAGGCACACTCGGTCGTGGTCGACGACGCGGCGAGCAGATCCATCCGGACGTCCTCCCGGGGCAGGTAGTACCGCACCGGCAACCCGGTCTCGAACAATGCCATCGGTCGCGTCGACTCGGCGAGCACCTGGCCGGCCAGCTCCACCCGGACGTGGCGATCGGACCGTAGGACGTCGATGCGGGCGAAGGGGTCGTGCGGGTGGCTGATGACCGGCTGGTCCTCCTCCACCCAGTCGAACCGACCGAAGTCGAGCACCACCCAGCCGGCCAGATCGGCGTCGTCCGGGCGGAACGCGATCTCGGTGTCCGGTTGTCCGGCGGCGGCAAGGCTCCGGCCGGGCGTCGTGTGCCACGCGAAATGCCCGGGCGGCAACAGGTGCGGCAAGGCGGACGGCGGTGTGGTCGCCGGGATGTCGACGAGCTCCAGCGTGAGGTCGGCGTCGGGGATCGCGTAGAGCGGGGTGACCCGTCGCGGCTCCCACACCAGCAGGGCCCGCCGGGTGTCGGCGACGACGTCACCCCGGTAGCGGGCCCGGACACGTTTCGCGGTCGCGGCGGTACGCAGCTCCGGGAGCAGCTCGTCGGCGACCCGGTACAGATCGGTGGCCATGACCCTCAGGATGCGCCGGTGCGGCGGCGCTCGCACGGTCTCGGGAGGGTGACGGGACCCGGTCAGCCGGTCGTCCGGGCGGGGCCCGCGTCGCGGTAGCGGAGCTCGATGTCCGGCGTCGAGACGGTCAACACACCGTTGGTGACGCTGTAGACCGGGGACGGAGTCCACCAGTCCCGGCGGAGGAAGACATCCGTCACGGCCTGTTGGACGTCCTGACCGTCTTCGCAGCCACGCTCGGTCATCGATCCGGACAGCCACCGCAGGGTGCGGCCGTCGGCCAGCGCGAGTCCGCCGAAGTTGTTGCACCCGGTCGTCGCCGCCAGTTCGGTACCCGTGAGCTCCAGAGTCGGGATACCGAACGACATGCCGTCGCCCGCCGGCACCGCCAGCTCCGGCCCACCGGACCGCCGGTACCCGACGAGCTCCCATCGGCGCCCGAGGATGGCGGGTTCGTCGGCCGATGTCACCGCGGTCAACGTGGCGCCCCGGCCGTCAGGTGCCGTGAGCGCGAGACCGGTGCGCGTGCGCGCCACCGCCGGGGCGGCGCCGAGGACGTCCTGCACGTCCGTCATCGTCCCGGCGATCTCGGCGCCGCAGCGCTCCTCGAGCGTCGGCTCCGGCGGCTGCGGCTCCGGGGTCTGGGTGACACCGAGATGGTCGGTGTAGGGCGCGGTCTGCGGCGGTGGCTCGACGTACGGCTGGTAGGTCAACACCCCGTCCGCCCACTGGCCCGAA
>JBQGEH010000192.1:0-4355 GCA_052039515.1 Nakamurella sp.
GGCGACGCCGAAGCGCTTGGCGACCTCGTGGACCCGGGAGCGGGCGGGCAGCGCGTCGAGCTGGGCGGCGAAGGCCGCGTCGGCGCCGGAGGTGGACGGATCGGTCATTTCAGTTGTCCTTCCCGGGCCACCGGGCGCGGTCCCCGCAGGGTGCGCCGCTCGGTGGCCCCGGATCAGTGGTGTCCGCAGGGCCGGGGCCGCTGCGGGAAGTCTGGTGTGGGTGCGGCCGATCAGTGGCGGGCACCGGGCACCGGGGCGTCTCACCCACCCCGTGCGTCGTCGTGCCGTCGACCGACCTGGCCGGACGGCCGACCCGGAACCGGGCCGGCTGTCGTGGCCAGTATCCCACAGACCGCCGTGGCGCCCGTCCGGACCCGCGCGCCGCGCCGCCGGACGGGCGGGTTCAGCCGGCCAGCACCCGGCGGTAGCGGACCTCGGCGAAGGACGTGCCGTCGGCCAGCCGCACCGCGTCGGGCAGCCGCCCGTACTCGACGAACCCGAGGGCGCCGTAGAAGGCGTGCAGGTCAGGGCGGTCGCGGGCGCCGAGCAGCAGGGTGTCGACGCCGACCTCCCCGGCGAGCCGGGCGATCTCCAGCACCAGCTGCCGCCCGAGCCCCTCGCGCTGCCGGTCCGGGTCGACCATCAGCGACACGACCTCCCCGAGGTGGCGCTGCAGCCGGGACGGCCGCGGCACCAGGAAGGCTCCGCCGACGAGCGCGTGACGGGCGGTGAGCACGACGGCGTGCCGCCGCCCGGCGCGCAGCCCGGTGATGGCCTCGGTGACCGCGGGGGCGATCTCGCTGCGCGGCGTCGACGGCTCGAAGCCGACGGCACCGTCGGCGTCGGAGACCCGCTGCCACAGCGTCAGCAGCGCGGCGGCCAGGTGGTTGTCGGCGGCCAGCGTGGTGCCGCGCTCGCCCAGCGGCACTGCGCGGGCACCGGGGCCGACCCGGCGGGCGACGACCGGGCCGGCGGCGGCCGGGTTCCGGTCGCCGTCGGCTCCGGGGGCGGTGACGAAGCCGGTCACAGGTTCGGGAACCACAGACCGATCTCGCGGGCGGCGGATTCGGGCGAGTCGGAGCCGTGCACGATGTTGAACTGGACCTCGAGGGCGAAGTCACCGCGGATGGTGCCGGGGGTGGCCTTCTCGACCGGGTCGGTGCCGCCGGCCAGCTGACGGAAGGCGCTGATGGCGCGGGGTCCTTCGACGACGGCCGCGACCAGCGGGCCACCGGTGATGAAGTCGACCAGCCCGGCGTAGAACGGCTTGCCCTCGTGCTCGGCGTAGTGCGCCTGCGCGACCTCGGCGGTGGCGACGCGGTACTCCAGCGCGGCGAGCGTGAGGCCCTTGCGCTCGATGCGACCGATGACCTCCCCGACCAGGCCGCGGGCGACGCCGTCGGGCTTCACCAGGACGAGCGTGCGCTCGGTGTCAGGCACGGGATGCTTCCCCTCTGTCGGGTCCGCGCCGGCGGATCGGGCGCGGATCGGTGGTGCGGCGCCCGCACCGACGGCGGGGCTCCGGCTGGTGAACATATCAATGCGGCCGGCCGGGGCCGGCGGCGCTCAGACGGCGGGCGCCCCACCGGCCGGCGGGTCCTGCTGCTGGCTGGGCAGGACGCCCGCCGCGGCCCGGCGCCGGTACTCGTTGCGGAAGTGCAGCAGCGTCCACCACGCGATGGCGAAGATGACGCCCATGATGCCCAGCGCGCCGGTGATGAACCAGCACAGCACGGCCACCACCTGCAGGCCGATGATGACCGGCACGATCCACGGCTTCTTGACGAACGCGCAGGCGGCGATCAACGCGAACGCCAGCCCCAGGATGACGACCAGTTCCCACACCGCGAGGTCGCGGCCGCTGGACGCCACCGGCAGCCCGAGCAGCACGGTGATGCTCTGCAGCAGCAACGCCCCCGACATCACCCCCCGGAAGCCGCGTTCGGGGTCGGAGCGTCGCGGCTCGGGACGGTCGGCGGCGTTCGGGTCGATCACTGCGGCACCCGGCCGACCAACTCGCGGGCGTCCCCGGCGGTCACCACGGACCCGGTGACCAGCACCCCGGCCCCCGGCCCGACCTCGTCGTCGTCGCCGGACCGGGCGGCCGCGAGTTCGCGGGCGAGGTTGAGCGCGGCGGGCAGACCCTCGGCGGTGTGCACCTTCTCCTCGCCGAAGACGGTGACGGCGAGGTCGGCGAGGTCGGCCACCGGCATCGCGCGCGCTGAGCTGTTGACGGTCACGACGACCTCGTCCAGGGTGTCGGCCAGCGCCTCGAGGATCCCGGCGGCGTCCTTGTCCGCCATCACCGCGACCACCCCCACGAGGTGGCTGAACGCGAACTCGTCGGCCAGTGCGGTGGCCAGCGCGGTGGCGCCGTGCGGGTTGTGCGCGGCGTCGACCAGCATCGTCGGTGCGGTGCCGATGCGCTCCAGCCGCCCCGGGGAGGCGACGGCGGCGAACGCGTCCTGGACGGCGGTGACGTCCAGCTGACGATCCCGACCGGCGCCGAAGAACGCCTCGACGGCGGCCAGCGCGAGCGACGCGTTCTCCGCCTGGTGCGGACCGTGCAGGGGCAGGAAGACGTCCTCGTACACCCCGCCGAGGCCCTGCAGGGTGAGCCGCTGCCCGCCGACGGCGACCCGCCGGTTCAGGACGGCGAACTCGCTGCCGTAGCGGGCGATGGTCGCGTCGACCTCGACGGCGCGGGCCAGGATGACCTTCATCGCCTCGGCCGGCTGGGCACCGATGACCACGGTGGCACCGGGTTTGACGATCCCGGCCTTCTCCCCGGCGATCGCGGTCAGGGTGTCGGCGAGGTACTCGGTGTGGTCCAGCCCGATCGGGTTGATCGCGGCGACCTGCGCGGTGGCGACGTTCGTGGAGTCCCAGCGGCCGCCGAGCCCGACCTCGATGACGGCGACGTCGACCGGGGCGTCGGCGAACGCGCTGTAGGCCATCGCGGTGAGCACCTCGAACTTGCTCAGCGCCACCCCACCGGCCGCCTGCTGGGCGGTGTCGACGAGGTCGACGAACGGGGCGACGTCGCGGTAGGCGCGCACGTAGTCCTCGGCGCTCACCGGCGATCCGTCGAGGCTGATGCGTTCGGTGACCGACTGCAGGTGCGGCGAGGTGAACCGGCCGGTGCGCATGCCGATGCGGGTGAGCAGGGCGTCGATCATCCGCGCGGTGGAGGTCTTGCCGTTGGTGCCGGCGACCTGGATGACCGGGTACGCGGTCTCCGGGTGGCCGAGCGCGTCGACGAGCGCCGAGATCCGGTCCAGGGTCGGGTCGATCGTCTTCTCCGGCCAGCGCCGGTTGAGGACGGCCTCGACCCCGTCGAGGGTGAGGTCGTCGGCGTCCCCGGTCAACCGGTCGGTCTGATCGTCCAGATCCGCGGTGGCGCCGGCGATCTCGCCGGTGGGGTCGGGCTCGAGCAGGGCCTGCCGTTCCTCCTCGGACAGCGCGTCGTCGTCCGGACCGCCGAAGCCCTGTCCGTCGAAGCCCCGCTCCCCGTCGTCGAGGTCGTCGACATCCCGGGCGGTGGCGTCGAAGTCGGCCCAGACGGCGTCGGTGTCCCGGTCGCCGTCGGCACGGTCCATGGCGTCGTCGGGACCGTCCCGGTCGTCCCGGCTCACGCCGCACCGCCGAGTTCGGCGAGCCGCGTGGTGATCCGGGCGATGTCGGCCTCGGCCCGGTCGAGCCGGTCGCGGATCTTGTCCACCACCGCGGCCGGCGCCTTGGCGGTGAACGCCTCGTTGCCCAGCTTCTTCTCCGCCTCCGCCTTCTCCTTCTGCGCGGCCGCGAGATCCTTGCCGAGACGGGCCTTCTCGGCCGCGATGTCGATGGTGCCGGAGGTGTCCAGCTGCACCCCGAGGGTGCGCACCCCGAGGCCGACCTGCATGCCGGCCGACGGGGTGAAGTCCGCGTCGGGGACGCTGAGTCGCGCCACCGAGCGGATGACGTTCTCCAGTCCGGCGAGGTCCACCTCGGCCAGCCCGGTGATCGCCGCGGGGACCTTCGCCGACGGCTTGAGGCCCTGATCGGCCCGGAACCGGCGGACCTCGGTGACGATCTGCTGGACGTCGGCGATGCGACCGCCGGTGCGCCGGGCGCCGTCGGCATCGGAGGCGGCGGCGACGCTCGGCCAGGCCGCGACGACCAGCGACTCACCGCCGGTGAGCGAGGTCCACAGCGTCTCGGTGACGAACGGGACTAACGGGTGCAGCAGCCGCAGCACGGTGTCCAGGGCGTGGCCGAGCACCTCGCGGGTCCGGGCCGCCCGCTCCGGGGAGCCGTAGATGGCGTCCTTGGCGAACTCGAGGTACCAGTCGCACAGCTCGTCCCAGACGAAGTGG
>JBQGEH010000193.1:0-2173 GCA_052039515.1 Nakamurella sp.
GCGACGACGTCCGTCGGGCTGGTGCCGACGGTCCAGGTCACCCACACCGAACCGTTCCACGTCTCCAAGGCGGTGGCGACCCTGGACTTCGTGAGCCGCGGACGGGCGGGCTGGCGTCCGCAGGTCTCGGTGAGCCCGGCAGACGCGGCGCACTTCGGCCGCCGCACGGTGCCGCCGGTGTTCGACGGCTCGCCCGCCGCGGCCGCCGCCGTCGACGAGTTGTTCGCCGAGGCCGACGACCACGTCGAGGTCGTCCGCCGGCTGTGGGACAGCTGGGAGGACGACGCCGAGATCCGCGACGTCGCCACCGGCCGGTTCGTCGACCGGAACCGCCTGCACCACATCGACTTCAGCGGCCGCTACTTCGACGTCCGCGGGCCCTCCATCGTCCCGCGACCGCCGCAGGGACAGCCGGTGGTGGCCGCACTGGCCCACACCGACCGGCCCTACCGCTTCGCCGCCACCGGCGCCGATCTCGTCTTCATCACCCCGCACGACCGCGCGTCGGCGGCCGGCATCGTCGACACGGTGCGGGCGCTACGGGCCGAGCTGGCCCCGGCGGCCGCACCGCTGCGGGTGTTCGCCGACCTCGTCGTGTTCCTCGACGCCGACGCGGGTGCGGCCCGGGACCGCCGGGCCCGCCTCGACGACCGGGACGGGGCGGAGTACACCTCCGACGCCGCGATCGTCGCCGGCACCCCGACCGAGCTCGCCGACCAACTCCAGGACTGGGCCGCCGCCGGCCTGGACGGGTTCCGGCTGCGGCCGGCCGCCCTGCCGCACGACCTCGAGGCGATCACCCGCGGTCTCGTGCCGCTGCTGCAGGAGCGCGGCGTCTTCCGCCGCAGCTACGAGAACCGGACTCTGCGTGGCCGTCTCGGTCTCGAGCGACCGCTCAGCCGCTACGCCGCCCCTGAGGAGATCTCCGCATGACGAAGCAGGTCCACCTGGCCGCCCACTTCCCCGGGGTCAACAACACGACCGTGTGGTCCGATCCCGCGGCCGGCAGCCACATCGAGTTCGAGTCGTTCCAGCGCTTCGCCGCGGCCGCCGAGCGCGGGAGGTTCGACTTCCTGTTCCTGGCCGAGGGTCTGCGGCTGCGCGAACAGAACGGCGAGATCTACGACCTGGACGTCGTGGGACGCCCGGACACGTTCACCGTGCTCGCCGCCCTCGCGGCGGTCACCGAACACCTCGGGCTCACCGGGACGATCAACTCCACGTTCAACGAGCCGTACGAGGTGGCCCGCCAATTCGCCAGCCTCGACCTGCTGTCCGGCGGCCGGGCCGCCTGGAACGTGGTGACCTCCTGGGACGCGTTCACCGGGGAGAACTTCCGCCGCGGCGGCTTCCTGCCCGAGGATCAGCGCTACGAACGCGCGCAGGCCTTCCTGGACGCGGCGACCGTGCTGTTCGACACCTGGGCGGCTGACGAGGTCGTGGCCGACAGGGACTCCGGGCAGTTCGTCCGCTCGTCCGACGTCGGCGAGTTCGCCTACACCGACGCCCACTTCGACATCCACGGTCGGTTCACCGTGCCGCGCAGCCCGCAGGGCCGTCCGGTCATTTTCCAGGCCGGTGACTCCGACGCGGGACGGGAGTTCGCGGCCTCGACCGCGGACGCGATCTTCACCCGGCACGGCACCCTGGACGCCGGCAAGGCGTTCTACAGCGACGTCAAGGGCCGGCTGGACCGGTACGGACGCCGTCGGGACGAGCTGCTGGTGCTGCCGGCGGCGACCTTCGTGCTGGGCGAGACCGACTCCGAAGCCGAGGATCTCGCTCACGAGGTGCGTCGGCTGCAGGTGAGCGGGCAGACCGCGCTGCGGTTCGCCGAGCACGTCTGGAACCGGGATCTGTCCGATCTGGACCCGGACGGGCCGGTGCCGTCGTTCGATCCGGTCGAGGGCGAGCACACCATCGCCAAGGGCCGGGCCAGCGTGCGGATGTTCGGCGACCGGCTCGCCACCGCCCGACAGTGGCGCGAACTGGCCGCCGCGGAACACCTCTCGCTGCGGGACGTGGTCATCCGCCAGTCCGCCCGGCAGAACTTCATCGGCAGCGCCGAGACCGTGGCGCGCACGATCAACGACTACGTGCAGGCCGACGCGAGCGACGGCTTCATCCTCGTCCCGCACGTTACGCCGGACGGGCTGAACCCGTTCGTCGACAC
>JBQGEH010000194.1:0-2773 GCA_052039515.1 Nakamurella sp.
CATCCCCACCCGGCTGATGGTGCGGGCGAGCGCGGGTCCCGCGCCGGCGGGCTGAGGATCAGGCGCCACCGCAGGCGGGGCGGTGGGCAGGACGTGCGGCGGGTGTCGGCTTCGCACCGACGGTGTCAGCGGCGCACCTGCTGCAGCTGGTGCGCGGCATCAGGAGTTGATGCGAAGGCCGACCCCGACCCGCCCCGATCGCGACGACGACCCAGACCCGGCGGCAGGAACACCGGTACCGCACCCCCCGTTCGGCCGCACTTCGGTCGTCCCTCTGGACAATGTTTACGTCACCATCAACGATGTGAGCGTGAACACGCGGCGTCCCGCTGCGTGACCTTCCAACGACGGAAGAGGCAGCCATGAGGTTCCGCCGAGTCTCGCGAGCGGTCAGTGGGGTGACGGCGGTGCTCACCGCGGCCGCCGGTCTGACGTTCGCCTCCGCCCCCGCCGCGCAGGCGGCCGATCCGACCGTGCCGGTCACCCTGACCCCCGACCCGTCCTACCAGGGGCCGGCGTTCCAGGGGTGGGGGACCAGTCTGGTCTGGTTCGCCAACGCCACCGGCGGTTACCCGGACGCGTTGCGGAACCAGTTGGCCGACATGGTGTTCGGCGACGACGGTCTCAACCTGAACATCGCCCGGTACAACGTCGGCGGCGGCAACGCCAGCGACGTCAGCGACGACTACTTCCGCCAGGGTGGCGCCGTTCCCGGTTGGTGGAACCCCGATCCGGCCGCCTCCGACGCGCAGGGTCCGATCACGTCGACCTACGCCGACCGTGACCGCTACCTCGCCGCGTGGAACCCGGACGACCCCGCGTCCTACGACTTCGACGCGGACGCGAACCAGCGGTGGTGGATCTCGGCGATCAAGGACCGGGTCGACCACTGGGAGGCATTCAGCAACTCCCCGCCCTACTTCATGACCGAGAGTGGCTACGTCACCGGCGGTTTCAACGCCTCGGCGGAGCAGATCAAACCGGCCGCGGCGGGGAAGTTCGCCGCCTACCTGAAGACGGTGACCGAGCACCTGGAGCAGACCGAGGGCATCACCTTCGATTCCATCGATCCGCTCAACGAGCCGAACACCAACTACTGGGGCACGTTCCTGGACGCGGACGGCAACCGGCTGTGCTGCCGCCAGGAGGGTGCGCACGCCGGGCCCGGCGTCCAGGCCACGGTGCTCGAGGCGCTGAAGGCCGAGCTCGACGAGCCCGGCACCACCACGCCGGCCGTCGTGTCCGGACCGGACGAGACCAACCCGTCGATCTTCGTCACCGACTGGTACGGCTGGACCGACGCGGCCCGCGCCGCGGTCGACCAGCTCAACGTGCACACCTACGGCACCGCCGACCGGCCGCAGGCCCGCGACATCGCCAAGGCCAACGACAAGACGCTGTGGATGAGTGAGGTCGAGGGCAACTGGGGCGGGGCGGGCTGGAACCCGACGTCCATCGAGAACGGTCTCGGACTCGCCGGCCGGATCACCGACGACCTGCGCGAGCTGGAGCCGTCGGCCTGGGTGTTCTGGCAGCCGGTCGAGGACTACTACAACATGCAGCGTGTCGAGAAGCTCAACTGGGGCAGCGTTTTCATCGACTTCGACTGCGACGCCGAGGGGCGGTCGGCCCGCCGGGTCGCCGCCGGCGAGGCCGACCCGACCTGCCGGCTGGCGACCAACACCAAGTACGACACCACCCGCAACTTCACCCACTACATCGGCGAGGGTGACCACATCATCCCGACCGACGACACGAAGACCACGTCCGCGGTGAAGGCGGACGGCTCCGGTGTCGTGCTGGTGCACAGCAACAACAACACCGTCGCCGAGACCGTCACCGTCGACCTGCGCAAGTTCGGCACCGTCGGCGCCGGGGCGACCGTCACACCCATCGTCACCACCGAGTCCCCGGCGGCGACGCCGAGCTCCAACGCCCTGCGGGCCGGCACACCGGTCGCGGTCGACGCCGCGACGAAGACGGCCACCCTCACCGTCCCGGCCAAGTCGGTGACCACCCTGCTGGTCAGCGACACCCGCGGCGTCGCGCCCGGGGCCGCGACGCTGTCCGACGGACGCTTCCAGTTCGTCGGCGTGCAGAGCGGCAACGCCCTGACCGCCGCCGCCCCGGGGGCCGCCGGTACCGCCACGACGATGACCACCCCGGGCACCACCACCGCGACCGCCGCACCCCAGCAGTGGACGCTGACCCGGCTCACCGGCGGCGGCTCGTCCGACGAGCGTTACCTCGTCCAGGCCGCGGACGGCCGGGTGCTGTCGGCGCAGGCGTCGGGCACCCAGCTCGGCGTGGTGAGTGTGGCCGCCGCGGCGACCGACCGCTCCGCCCAGTGGATCGGCACCACCACGAACGGCACCACCTGGAGTCTGGTCAACGTCGGGCAGGCCAAGACCCTCGACGTCGCGGGACAGTCGACCGCCAGCGGCGCCGCCGTCGGCATCTACGGCGCCAACAACGGCGCCAACCAGCTGTTCCGGGTCCGTTCGACCGTCCCGACCGGGGTCACGCCGGTCCGGGTGGCCACACCGCCCGGCGTCGCACCGACCCTGCCGGCGACCGTCACCCCGCTGTACGCCGACGGACCCGGCGTGCCCGCCGCGGTCACCTGGGACACCGCAGGCGTCGACTGGAGCACCCCCGGAGTGCGGACCGTCCCCGGGACGGCCACCGACGTCTTCGGTACCGCGCTCAGCGGGGTCACGGCCACCGTCGAGGTCGGCGCCTTCACCGGCACCGACCCGGTCAGCGTCACCAC
>JBQGEH010000195.1:0-2720 GCA_052039515.1 Nakamurella sp.
CAGCTCCTTGGCGGCCAGGAACAGCTCGTCCTCGGGGAGCGACGTCAGGCGGCGGATCTCGTCGCGCAGCGTGCGCATGTGCGTCGTCGCGTTCGACACGTCGCCCGTGCCGGCCTCGCCCTTCGAGCGGATCATCGCCGCACCCTCGTTGATCCGGCGCAGCGCCTCCCCCAGGTTGGTCGCCCCGCACACGAACGGCGCGGTGAAGGCCCACTTGTCGATGTGGTGGGCGTAGTCGGCCGGCGTGAGCACCTCGGACTCGTCGATGTAGTCCACGCCCAGCGACTGCAGCACCTGCGCCTCGACGAAGTGCCCGATGCGGGCCTTGGCCATCACCGGGATGCTGACCGCGGCGATGATCGAGTCGATCATGTCCGGGTCGCTCATCCGCGACACCCCGCCCTGCGCACGGATGTCGGCGGGCACCCGCTCCAGCGCCATCACCGCCACCGCGCCGGCGTCCTCGGCGATGCGCGCCTGCTCGGCGGTGACGACGTCCATGATGACGCCGCCCTAGAGCATCTCGGCCATCCCGCGCTTGACGCGGGCCGATCCGGTGACGGTGCCGGTGGTGTCGGCGGTGGTGCTGGTCATGGCGGGCTCCTGAGCTGGACCGATGGGTGCGACCCGTCCAGTCTGTGCCGTCAGGTGGCCACGGCCCGGCAGTCCAGTTCGGCCCGGAACGCAGCCGGCCCGCTCAGTTCTCGGAGGTGCCGATCTGTCCCGGCGCCAGCACCACCCAGGTCTTGCCGGTCCGGAACGGCACCGGGTTGCCGGCCCCGTCGACGTAGCTGGTCGGTGACGCCGCGTCCGGGCGCGACCAGGTGCCGTCGATCGCCTTCCCGTCGCGGTACAGCGTGAACGTGCCCGACCCGGTGCTGTTGCTCTTGTACGACGGGATGCCGTTGGAGTCCACGGTCCCGTCCGGCTGCGCGGTGGTCCGCTGGACCAGCAGGTTCTGGAACCGGAACGGCTCCCCGGTGGCCCCGTCGGTCTGCACCGACCCGCGCCGGACGAACGTCCACGCCCCGTCCGACCAGCGGAACGACAACGGGTTGGCGAACGCCGCGGACACCCGGTCGACGTCGCGCTGCCCGGCGTAGCCACCGAGGTCGTCGGCGAAGACGAAGCCCGGGCTGGTCGGCCGGCCGATCCCGCCGAGCTGGGAGGCGACCTCGAGCACGTTCGCGTGCAGGTTGTACGGCTCGCTCGCCACCGACGACCGCCAGTAGGCGCCGCCGATGACCTCGGGCGACGCGTTCACCAGCCCGGACGACGCGAAGTTGTCCAGCGGCCCACCCGCCCCGCCGGAGAACAGCAACGCCGGCTGCCCGTAGGCGGTGAGCACGTCGGGGTCGGTGGTGCGGACGCTGCGCACCGGCCCGACCTCGGTCGGGAACTCACTGTGGAACACCGCGATCAGCCGGCTGAGGTTGCCCTCGACCATCTCGACGTAGACGACGTCGGCGGCCCCGACGCCCCACGCCGAGCCGGGAAAGGTGTTGTCGATCTTGGCCGCGACGACCACGTTGTCGCTGGGCGCCAGTCCGGTCATGACGTTGACGGCGGGCGCGGGCGGCGGGGCCGGCGGTTGCTCCGAGGTGGTGACCGGCGGCTCGACGGGGGTGGTCGGTGGCGCGGTGGTCGGCGGCACCGTCACCGACGACGAGCTGGTGGTCACCGATGCCGACGACGTGCTGGACGGCAGGGCTTCGGTGTCGGATCCGCAGGCGGAGAGCAGCAGCACCGGGACCAGCCACCCCGCGGTGGCCGCACGCAGTCGTCGGGTGCGGGCGTTCACCGGCGTCCTCCCAGGTCGGCGCGGTCGCCCACCGCGTCGCGGACGATCCTCAACGCCCCGACCCTAGGCCACCCCGGTCGCGGAGCGTGGTCAACGCACCGCGCTCAGTCGATCTGGGTCGGCTCCACCGGCGCCCGCTCGGAGCCCTCGCGCAGCACCGCCACCGCCTCGGGCAGCCGGGCCGCGAGCTGCGCCGGGTACACGACCTCGCCGCACGCGGCCAGCGCCGCCGCCCCCCACCACTCCTCGCCGTGGATGTAGGACCGCTCGACCTCGGTGAAACCGTCGTGATGCACGGCGAGGTCGGCCGGGGGTGCCGTCACGAAGAAGTACTCGCTCTGTTCGTAGTCCAGTCCGCTGAAGGTGAACCGGGACCGCCGCCACCAGACCGGACCGGCGAACGCGGTGCGCGGCAGCCGGATCCCGGTCTCCTCGGTGAGCTCCCGCTGGGCGGCGGCCAGCAGGTCCTCGCCGTTCTCCACACCGCCGCCGGGGGTGAACCAGAACCGGTCGCCGGGCAGCTGCGGGTCGCCGCCCCGGAACAGCAGCACCCGGTCCGCGTCGTCGATGAGCAGCACCCGCGCCGACACCCGGCTCAGCGGGTCGGCCGGGTTGTACTCGGCGATCTCGAAGTAGTCCGGCAGCGACGCCCGGCCGGCCAGCCGGAACATCCGGGAGAAGCGGTCGGCCCGCAGCGCCCGGGTGTCGCGGACGGCGTCGTTGTAGAAGCGGCGGGCCAGCAGGATGCGCTGGGCGGTCTCGGCCAGTTCCTCCGACACCGGTGACTCGCGCCGGTTCGGCAGCTGCTCGAGCTGCCGGGTCAGCTGGTTCTCCGCGTCCGCCCGGGTGGTGCGGTCGGCGGTCTCCGTGTGGCGGGCCGCGGCGGCGAGTTCAGCGGCGACGTCGGCGGGCAGGTCAC
>JBQGEH010000196.1:0-2640 GCA_052039515.1 Nakamurella sp.
CGAGATGCGCGAGCAGGAGCGCCGGCTGCTGGAGCTGGGCATGGCCTTCGCGCCCGGGGCCGGTCTCGCCGGCGCGGCCGTACGCTTCGCCGAGCTCCGGGAGCAGATCAACAGCGTGGAGCGCCGGCTGCGGCACGCACCCGCCGCTGCGGCCCTGGACGCGCCCGCCGCCGAGGCGGTTCCCGCCGGGGCGGGCACCGCACCGGCCCGCGGCGCGGACGTCGCGTCGGAGCTGTTCAACTACGTGGCCTTCGAGCGGCGGTTCCGCGGCGACCCCGAGACGATCATCGGGATGCAGAACGAGCGCTACCGCGATCTGCTCGCCGCGCACGCCCCGGTGGTCGACGTCGGCTGCGGCCGCGCCGAGCTGCTGGAGTCGTTGCAGGCCCAGGGCGGGGCGTGCATCGGCGTCGACACCGCATCCCGGAGGGTGGGCGAGGCCCGCGCCCGTGGGCTGGACGTCCGGCACACCGACGTCGTCAGCTTCCTCGAGTCGTGTGACGACCACAGCCTGGGCTCGGTGTTCTCCGCGCACCTGGCCGAACACCTCGAGCTCGACGTGCTCATCCGCTTCCTGGAGCTCTCCGCCCGCAAGCTCCGTCCCGGCGGGGTGTTCGTCGCCGAGACCCCGAACCCGGCGTCGCTGATCGTGCTGGGCAACTCCTACATCCTCGATCCGACGCACGTGCGGCCGTTGCACCCGTCGTTGCTCGCGTTCCTGTGCGAGACGGCCGGTTTCCGGCACGTGCGGCTGGAGTTCTACTCACCGGCGACGTCCTACCAGCTGGAGGCGATCCGCGACGCGGACGGTCCGGACTGGCTACGCACCATCAACGCCAACTCCGACCGGCTCAACGAGGTGCTCTTCGGGCCGCAGGAGTACGCGGTCATCGCCACCACCCCGGAGTGACGGGCACGTCCCCGGACACACCTGCGCCCCACCGCTCGGCGTGAGCGGTGGGGCGCGGGGTGGGCACCGGCCGGGCGTCGGCCGGCCGCGGTCAGCGGATCGTCGGGGACATGAAGTTGGTGGCGGCCCACTCGTCGTAGGTCAGGGCGTGCTGCAGGCCGTCCGGGTCGGTGATGTAGATCTCCGGCGAGCTCTTGTACTTCCAGATCGTGGAGCCCTCGATCCAGCCCGCGGTGCGCGGGGTCGGGTAGCCGGCGCGGGACCACTCGGAGTAGTCCATCTTGTCCCACTCCCAGGTGCCCGGCCAGAAGGTGACCGCGTAGATGGCGTTGGCCCACGGGTACTTCACGTACTCGGTGTTGGTGCCGCCCGGGTTCGGGTAGCCGGCGGTGGCCCACTCGTCACCGGTGATGCCGTGGCGGGAGGTGCCGTTGAGGGCGTAGATGGTGTCGCTGTAGCGGTTCTTGGCGAAGGTGGTGCCGGCGTTGTCGGCGCGGTCGGTGAACGTCATCGTGTTGTAGCTGACGCCCTTGGCGTTGGAGACGCTGGCGATGCCGACGAAGCGGTAGTTGCTGCCCAGGATGTTGGCCTTGTGACCGGGCGAGGCCATGTAGGCGTTGAAGATCTGGTCGGCCGAGGTGGAGGTCGGCGTCCACTTGGCGACGTTCTCCGCCCAGGCGGTGCGGTTGGACGCGCCGTAGCTCAGCGTCTGCTGGAAGGCGTTCGGGTTGTGCTTGAGCTCGCCGTTGGTGGCACCGTCGGCCATCTGGTCCGACCAGTACAGCGACAGGTTGACCAGGCCCGGAGCGGGCTTGAGCGCGGCCAGCCCGGCGGCGGTGCGGGCCTTGTTGACCAGGGTGAGCATCCGGCTGTCGAAGTCCGACAGCGGGGCGTTGGCCGCGTGTGCGGCCGGCGCGACCAGGACCGCCGAGAAGGCGCAGGTCAGGGCGACCACCATCACGGTGAGCAGGTGCAGCACCCGCTGTGGCACCGGGCGGCGGTGGGTGGCGGCCTCATCGGCGATGAGCGCGGTTCCGAGCGACATGGTCGGGTGACCCTCCAGGAGAAACGGATTGACTGGCGGGACCCACCAGCTGATGTCACTCACTGTAGGGGCAAAATAGCGGTGAGTGACATCGCCTGATCCGGGCCGAAAATCCGGCCGCGACCTGCCCGCAACCCCCACTCCGCCCCGTCTTCGTCACGGACGGTGATGGTTACCGGGCGTTCAGGTTGTTTCCGCACGGTACCGGGGGGCGGAGCAGCGCCTGAGGGGGGTGCCCACCGCCCGTCGACGTCTCCGACACGTCAGCGGGCGTCGGCGGTCTCCGGCCGGAACGCGGGCCCGACCGTACGGAACGCCTCGTGCAGGGCGACCCGCCACGGACGCATCGGCGTCAGCCCGGCCTCGTCCCACGAGCGCGGCGACAGCACGGAGTACGCGGGCCGCGGGGCCGGCCGCCGGAAATCGGCCGACGTGGTCGGGCGCACCCGGTCGGGGTCGGCGCCGATCTCGTCGAAGATGGCCCGGGTGAACTCGAACCAGGAGGTGGCCCCGGCGTTGGTGCAGTGCAGCACGCCGCCGGGCACGTCCGCCGCGGCGAGCTCGAGCAGCCCAGCGGCGAGGTCGGCCGACCAGGTGGGCGAACCGATCTGGTCGTCGACCACCGACAGCGTCGGATGGCTGCGCTCCAACCGGCACATCGTCTTGACGAAGTTGCCGCCGGTGG
>JBQGEH010000197.1:0-2046 GCA_052039515.1 Nakamurella sp.
GATCGGCGTGGGTCACAGCTGGGTGGCAGCTGCTCATTAAGCACTCACGCTGAGTGTCGAGTCGGCTACTCTGCGTGGAGTGATCGCGTCGTGCGGTCACCTGACGCCCAGGGGGGCTCCGATGGCCGACGTGATCACCACCGAGCAGATCACCACAAACCAGTTCAGTAATCTCAGCAGCGGGGCGATCGCCACCGGCATCGTCATCGGCGCGGTCATCTTCGTGATCATGCTGATCGCGTACACGAACGTGATCGCGCGGGCCGGCTACTCCCGGCTGTGGATCCTGATCATGCTGGTGCCCCTGGTCAACATCGTCTTCCTGCTGATCTTCTGCTTCAAGGAGTGGCCGGTGCAGCGCGAACTCCGCGACCTGCGTGCGCGGGCCGGCTACGGCCAGGGCCAGCCCGGGGCGTACTGACGGCAGCGGACGGTCGCCGGCCGCCGGTCATCCCGGCTGCGGTCCGTACCGTCACGGGGGTGACACCTGCCGTGCTGGTCCCCGCCGACGCCGCCCGACTGCGCGAGCGGACGGCGCCGTGGGCGCCGCCGCTGCCCCTGACGCTGACCGTCCGCAGCGCCGTCGTCGGGACGGGCCGGCCGGCCTTCGAACGGGCCGCCGACGTGCTGCTGCACTGGGGCGTGCAGGAGCGGGCCGGGCTGACCGTGCAGGCGAGCTCGCCCCGGGTGGCGCCGGGTGTCGTCGTCCGGCAGGGGTTCCACCTCGGCCCGGTCACCCTGTGGGCGCCGTGCGAGGTCACCGACGTCGAGCAGGGCGTCGACCGTGCCGGGTTCACCTACCGTGCCCTCGGCGGCCATCCGGAGCAGGGCAGCGAGACGTTCATGCTCACCCTCGAGCCGGACGGCGCCGTGCTGTTCCGGGTGTCGGCGCGGTCGCGACCCGGCACCTGGTGGACCGCCGCCGGTCTTCCGGTGATGCGGCTGGTCCAGCGGCGGATCGTGGCCCGCTACCTGCACGCGCTCCGCGGCTGAGCGTCGCCCCGCCCCGGAGCCGGGGCCGGGCATCGCTCAGAGCCGGCCGGCCTTGAGCTCGGTCGCGAGGTGGTCGGCCTGCCGGATGGCCAGCGCGACGATCGTCAACGTCGGGTTCGCCGCGGCGCCCGTGGTCATCTGCGAGCCGTCGCTGACGAACAGGTTGGGTACGTCGTGGGCCCGGCCGAAGCGGTCGACCACACCGTCCTGCGGCCGCTCGCTCATCCGGCAGGTGCCCAGGTTGTGCGTCGACGGGTACGGCGGGGTGTGGTGCACGTGCACCGCGCCCACCGCGTCGTAGACCGCGTCCGCCGAGGCGTAGGCATGCTCGCGCATGGCCACGTCGTTGGCGTGGTCGTCGAAGTGCACGTGCGGCACCGGCAGCCCCCACTGGTCCGTGACCTCGGGATCCAGGGTGATCCGGTTGCTCTCCTGCGGCATGTCCTCACCGACCAGCCACATGCCCGCGGTCCGCTGGTAGGCCTCCATCTTCGCGGTGAAGCTGCGGCCCCACTCGCCCGGCTCGACGAAGCTCGCGAGGAACGCCGGCCCCAGGGACAGCGTCTCCATGTAGTAGCCGCCGACGAACCCGCGGGACGGGTCGTGCTTGGCCTCGTCGGCGATCAGGCCGGCCATCGTCTCGCCCCGGTACATGTGCACCGGCTGCTCGAACTGGGCGTAGGCCGAGCCGGTCATGTGCCGCATGTAGTTACGGCCGACCTGACCGGAGCTGTTGGCCAGCCCGTCCGGGTGCTGCGACGAGGCGCTCATCAGCAGCAGCCGCGGTGTCTCGATCGAATTGCCGGCCACGCAGACCACGGACGCCGCCTGCCGGTGCAGGTTGCCCGCGGCGTCGAGGTACTCGACCGCGTCGACCTTCCCGGACGCGTCGTGGGTGATCCTGGTGGCGTGGCACTCCGGGCGCAGGTCGAGCAGCCCGGTGGCCAGCGCCCGCGGGATCTCCCGGACCAGCGTCGACCACTTCGAGCCGTTCTTGTCGCCCTGGAAGTTGAAGCCGTCCTGGATGCTGGCCGGTCGACCGTCGTACGGCGT
>JBQGEH010000198.1:0-3485 GCA_052039515.1 Nakamurella sp.
TGCTTGACGCCCTCGATGTAGGCGTCGATGACGGCCTCGTAGCGCTCCAGGGAGAAGATCAGCGTGACGTTGACGCTGATGCCGCCCTTGAGCGTCTCGGTGATCGAGCTCAGGCCCTCCACGGTGGCCGGGATCTTGATCAGCAGGTTGGGCCGGTCGACGATCTTGTACAGCTCCTGCGCCTGCGCGGACGTCTTCACCGAGTCCCGGGCGATGCCCGGCTCGACCTCGATCGAGACCCGGCCGTCGACCCCGCCGGTCTTGTCGAACACGCCCTTGAACAGGTCGGCGGCGTTGCGGACGTCGTCGGTGGTCAGCGTGCGGATGGTGTCGTCCAGGGTCGAGCCCTGCTGGGCCAGCTCACGCACCTGCGGGTCGTAGGCCTCGCCCTTGGACAGCGCCGCGGCGAAGATCGACGGGTTCGTCGTCACCCCGGAGAGGTGCTTGCTCTCGATCAGCTCGGCCAGGTTCCCGGACGTGATGCGGTCCCGGGACAGGTCGTCCAGCCACAGGGACACCCCGGCGGCGGTCAGATCGGCCAGCGGTTGGTTTTCACTCATGATTTCTTCCTCCTGCGTTGCCGCGGCGTGGGGGCTGGGGCTCAGCCGGCGGCCGCGAGGGACGTCCGGGCCGCCGCGACGGCGGCCTCGGTGGTGATACCGAATTCGCGGTAGAGCGTCTGGTAGTCCGCCGACGCCCCGAAGTGTTCGATACCCACGTGCTCGCCGGCGTCGCCGATCCAGCGGTACCAGGGCTGGGCGATGCCGGCCTCGATCGAGACACGCGCCCGCACGGCGGGCGGCAGCACCTCGTCGCGGTAGGAGCGGTCCTGCTCGGCGAACAGGTCCATCGACGGCATGGACACGACACGGGTGCCGATACCGGCCTCCTGCAGCCGGGTCCGGGCCTCGACGGCGATCTGCACCTCCGAGCCGGTGGCGATCAGGATGACCTGCAGCTCGCCCTCGGCGTCGGCCAGCACGTAGCCGCCGCGGGCCACACCCTCGGCGCTGGTGCCCTCGAGCGTGGGCACGTTCTGCCGGGTCAGGCAGATGCCGACCGGGCCGCCCTGCGGGTCGATGTGCCGCTCCAGGATGGTCTTCCAGCTGAACGCCGTCTCGTTGGCGTCGGCCGGGCGCATCACGGTCAGGTTCGGGATGGCCCGCAGCGCGGCGAGGTGCTCGACCGGCTGGTGGGTCGGGCCGTCCTCGCCGAGGCCGATGGAGTCGTGCGTCCACACGTAGGTGGCCGGCGCCTTCATGACCGAGGCGAGCCGGACGGCACCGCGCATGTAGTCGGAGAACACCAGGAAGGTGCCGCCGTACGGGCGGGTCGGGCCGTGCACCGCGATGCCGGTGAGGATCGCGCCCATGGCGTGCTCGCGGATGCCGAAGTGCAGCGTCCGGCCGTAGGGGTGCGCGTTCCACTCGTGGGTGGCCGCCGCGGTCGGGCCGAACGAGTCGGCCCCCTTCATCGTGGTGTTGTTGCTCTCGGCGAGGTCCGCCGAACCGCCCCAGAGCTCCGGCAGCACGTCGGCCAGCGCGGCCAGGATCTGGCCGGAGGCCGCGCGGGTGGCCAGTCCCTTGGCGTCGGGCTCGAAGGACGGCAGGGCCGACTCCCAGCCCTGCGGCAGGGCGCGGGCGTGCAGCCGGTCCCACAATTCCTTGCGCTCCGGGTTGGCCTTCGCCCACGCGTCGAAGCGCTCCTGCCAGCCCGCCTTGTTCTTGATGCCCTTGTCCACGGTCGCCCGGGTGTGGGCGAGCACCTCGTCGCTGACCTCGAACGTCTTCTCCGGGTCGAAGCCCAGCACCTTCTTGGTCGCGGCGACCTCGTCGGCGCCCAGCGCCGAGCCGTGGATCTTGCCGGTGTTCTGCTTGTTCGGGGCGGGAAAGCCGATGACCGAGCGGACCTCGATGAACGACGCCCGGTCGGTGACCTTCTTCGCCTCGTCGATGGCGGCCATCAGCGCCTCGACGTTCTCCGCGCCGTCGACGACCTGGGTGTGCCAGCCGTAGGCGGCGTACCGGGCGACGGTGTCCTCGGACAGGGCGATGTTGGTGTCGTCCTCGATCGAGATGCGGTTGGAGTCGTAGAAGACGATCAGGTTGCCCAGCGCCTGGCGGCCGGCGATCTGGGAGGCCTCGGAGGTGACGCCCTCCTCGATGTCGCCGTCGGAGGCGATCACGTAGATGAAGTGGTCGAACGGCGACTCGCCCGGGGCGGCGTCCGGATCGAACAGGCCGCGCTCACGGCGGGCGGCCATCGCCATGCCCACCGCGGACGACAGGCCCTGACCCAGCGGGCCGGTGGTGATCTCCACGCCCTTGGTGTGCATGTGCTCCGGGTGGCCGGGGGTCAGCGAGCCCCAGGTGCGCAGCGCCTTGAGGTCGTCCAGCTCCAGGCCGAGGCCGTGCAGGTACAGCTGGATGTAGAGGGTGAGGCTGGAGTGGCCGCAGGACAGCACGAAGCGGTCACGGCCGACCCACTGGTCGTCCTCCGGATCGAGGTCCATCACCTTGGAGAACAGGGTGTAGGCCAGCGGGGCGAGCGACATCGCGGTGCCCGGGTGGCCGTTGCCGACCTTCTGCACGGCGTCCATGGCCAGCACGCGGACGGTGTCCACGGCCTTGGTGTCCAGCTCTGTCCAGTCGGCCGGGTAGTGCGGGGTGGTGAGTTCGGCGATCTGCTCGGCGGTGTAGTTGGCGGCAGCCATCAGTGGTCATGCTCCTCAACAGGCAGGGCACTCCCGGGCCGGCTTCCCGAGCAGCGCACGCGGATCTCGCGACAGTGAGCCTAGACGCACCCCGACCGTCCGGCCGACGCGGGGCCAGGTCGGGTGAGCGTTAACATCCGCAGGTGGCGGGGCCGTCGAGCGCCTTCGGGCCTGCGGACCGGCCCGGCCATCCGGCCGCCGCCGACGGCACACCCTAGGATGGGGAGGTCGGGTGGCCCGGGACGGGCGTCCGTCCACCGTCCCACCCCACGTCACCCCGAGGAGCGGCCAGCGTGCGTCCGGCAGCAGAGTCCGAGGCCCAGGACCCGGTCGGCGACCGCACCGTCGCGGTGGTGACCGGCGCCGACCCGGCCCGCACCGCGGACCCGGTGGGTGGCACGGACGACGTCAGCGTCGCCGCCACCGCCCGCGGCGGCTGGAAGGCCACGGTCGGGGCGTACATCGGTCTCACCAAGCCGCGCATCATCGAGCTGCTGCTCATCACCACGGTGCCGGCGATGATCGCCGCCCAGCGCGAGGTGCCCTCGATCGGTCTGGCCATCGCCACCCTGGTCGGCGGGACGCTCGCCGCCGGGTCGGCCAATGCGCTGAACTGCGTGGTGGACGCCGACATCGACGCGATCATGCGCCGCACCCGCGGCCGCACGCTTGCCCGTCATCTCGTGCCCACCCGCAACGCCCGGGTCTTCGGCGTCCTGCTCGGCTTCACCGCCGTCGGCTTCCTCGCCGCGACCACCACCTGGCAGGCCGC
>JBQGEH010000199.1:0-5006 GCA_052039515.1 Nakamurella sp.
AGCGGAGCGTCCGCGGGCGCCACCGGCGGCGAGGCGAGTGCATCGGTGTCACCCGCTGTCGACCCACGACGGTTCCCTGACGCCTTCGCCAGCCTCAGGGTGTGGGAGGACACGCTGGCCGCCGCACCGGTCGGGGCGCTCATCCCCGTGGCGAGCGCCAACCGGATCGAGAACTCGGTGGGCGACCCGGCGACCTACGCCCTTCCGGACCGGGGCTTCGACGTCACCACGGTCATCCCGGACGTCGATCTGCCGGCCCCGACCGACCCCGGTGGCCTCCCGACGCTGGGATCCCGATCCGCCCTGGCGGCGTCGTGGCAAGCCCGGGGCAGCGGCGGTGAACCGCTGCTGAACGCCCGTGCCGAGACCCTGCCGATGGTGACCACCGCCGGCGTCCGTGAGGTGCCGGTGTGGCGTTTCGACATCGACCACTCCACAGTCACCCTGACCGCTCAGGCGCTGGATCCGGCCTACCTGCTCGCCCCCAACGGGATGCCCGAGCCGTTCCCGTCCAGCACCTCCTACGCCCGGCTGATCGACGACCGGACGCTCGGCGTGACCGTGGCCGGTGCCCACGTGAGCTGCGGCGAGGAGTACGTGCCGCACGCCGTCGAGGGCGTACGCGCCGTCGCTGTCGCGGTGGAGACCGTCCGACACCCCACCAGCGGGTCCTGCCTGGGCAGCGTCCAGTACTTCGATCTGACGATGACCTTGCAGGAACCGCTGGGTGACCGGGTGCTCGTGGGGGTCGACGGACGTCCGGTCTTCGTGGACAGCGTCCCACCACCCCAGGAACCGGTGGCGCTTCCCAGCTCCGGCCCCGAGGTGCAGGCGCCCACGGGTCCGACGGGCTGAGATCACCAGCTGGCCGTTCGATGATCGAGTGGTGTGCCCGTCGAGTGGCCGGGGTAAGAAGACTCACGGCGCCGACGGGCTTCAACAGCGCAGGCCCGTCGCGTTCCTGATCCGCCGATCGAAAGCCGTTGCGCGGCACCGGAGCCGGTCGGGGGGGGCCAACTGTCTCCGGCGGCCGCGTGCTGCCGGAATTGGACCGCGTCCGGAACAGGTGAGTCGCGCGCCCGGTGGGTACCGGTGTCGACATGACCGACCAGAAGACCGACCAGTACACGATGCAGGACCCGACGAAGCTCTACGCCGATCGCAAGCCGGACGAGCAGTACCTCGAGGGCGCCGGTACCGACGCCGAGATGGCCGAGAACGTGCCCGCCGATCACGGTGAGACGTCCTACCGCGGCTCCGGCCGCCTCGCCGGCCGCAAGGCCCTCATCACCGGTGGTGACTCCGGCATCGGCGCGGCCGTGGCGATCGCGTTCGCCCGCGAGGGCGCCGACGTCGCGATCTCCTACCTCGCCGAGGAGGAGGTCGACGCGCAGCGCATCGTCGGACTCATCGAGGCGGAGGGCCGCACCGCCGTCGCGCTGCCCGGTGACATCACGTCCCGGGAGTGGTGCGAGGAACTCGTGGCCAAGGCCGTCGAGGGACTCGGCGGGCTCGACATCCTGGTCAACAACGCCGGCAAGCAGCAGAACGTCGACTCCATCACCGATCTCACCGACGACGAGTTCGACGAGACGTTCAAGACCAACGTCTACGCGACGTACCGCATCACCAAGGCCGCCGTGCCGCACCTCGTCCCCGGTTCGACCATCATCAACACGACCTCGATCCAGGCCTACGCCCCGTCGCCGCACCTCGTGCACTACGCGGCGACCAAGGCGCCGGTGAACAACATGGCGAAGGGGCTCGCGGCCCAGCTGGCACCGAAGGGGATCCGCGTCAACGCGGTCGCGCCGGGGCCGATCTGGACGCCGCTGCAGCCCGCGGGCGGTCAGAAGCCCGAGGACCTGCCCAGCGCCGGCGAGCAGACCTACCTGGGGCGGTGGGGGCAGCCGGCCGAGCTCGCCCCGGCGTACGTCTTCCTGGCCAGCGGCGAGTCGTCCTACGTGGTCGGTGAGACCCTGCACGTGGACGGCGGTATGCCCACCCCGTGAGTCCCGGCGGTGGGGGCGTCCCGCACGACACGCCCCCACCGACCCGCTCGTCGCCGGGTCGTGGGCCTCAGCCCGCGGCGGTGGCGATGAGCGCGGCGACCCGCTCCTCGACGGCGGCGTTCCAGGTCGGTATTGCGAACGACACCGGCCACAGGTCGCCGTCGTCCAGACGGGCGGCGTCCTGGAACTCCAGCGTCGAGTAGCGCATGCCGAACTTGGCCTTGTTCTTGAAGCAGAAGACCACCTTGCCGGCGGCGTCGGTGTACGCCGGCATCCCGTACCAGGTCTTCGGATCCAACTGGGGCGCCACCCGGGCCACCGTGGCGTGGATCCGCTCGGCCATCGCCCGCTCGGCCGGCTCCATCGCCGCGATCGCGTCCAGGACCGCCTGCAGACCGTCGGCCTTCTTGGCGCCGCGGCGACCTTCGGCCCGCAACTCGGCGGCCCGTTCCTTCATCGCGGCCCGCTCGGCGTCGCTGAACCCGCTGTTCGTGGACATCTCGCACTCCTCCGTCCGGCGGGCCTCGGCGACGGTCCGCGGCATCACGATAGAACCGGCGCGGCCGCCCGCACTTCTCGAATCCTGACCGGTCCGACGTCGGGTCCCCGTCCGTCACGACCGTGCGGCCACTGCCTCCCACCGGTCCCGGAACTCCGCGGCCCGGTCGGCGCTCCACGCGGGTTCGAAGGTCCGCGCCGGGGACCAGTCGACCACCGCCTCGGCGAGGGTCAGGCTGTCGTCCACGGCCGCCCGGGCCAGTGCAGCCGCGCCCAGCGCCGTGGCATGGGCGTTCGGATAGACGGTGATCGGGATCTGCAGGATGTCGGCGACGGCCTGCATCAGGGTGCGGCTGCGGGTCAGGCCGCCGTCGACCCGCAGCGACGTCAACGGGGCGCCGAGATCCGCCGCGACGGCGGACCCGAGCGCGGCGACCTGGGCGGCGATGCCGCGCAGGACGGCGGTCACCAGGTGGCCGACGGAGGTCGACAGGGTCATGCCGGTGACGGTCGCCGTGGCGTCGGGGCGCCACCACGGGGCGCCCAGGCCGGCCAGCGCCGGTACGGCGAGCACGCCACCGTCGTCGGGGGCGGCCACCCGGTCCAGGTCCGCGGCCTCGGACACGTACCCCAGCTGCTGCATCCACCGGACCGCCGACGCGGCCGTGTACACCTGGCCGTCGAGACACCAGGCGGTGCCGCCCCGCACCCGCCATGCCACCGAAGCGGCGAGACCCGCGCCCGAGCGGGCCGGTGCCGCACCGGTGTTGGCCAGCAGGAACGCGCCGGTGCCGAAGGTGCACTTGGCGTCTCCGGGTTGCAGGCACCGCTCCCCCACGAGAGCGGCCTGCTGGTCGACGATCAGCCCGCCGACCGGCACGGAGCCGCCGAAAGCGGTGGTACTGCCGACGATGTCGTCGCAGCTGACGATCTCGGGCAGCCGTTCCCCGTCGAGCCCGAAGACCCCGAGCAGCTCCGGGTCCCACCGGCCGGTGTCCAGCTCCGTGGTCAGCGACCGGCTCGCGGTGGCCGCGTCGGTGACGAACGCACCGGTCAGCCGGTGGATCAGCCAGGCGTCCGACGTCGTGACCACCCCGTCGCGGGTGACGTGACGCCGCAGCCAGGCCTGTTTGGGGGCGGAGAAGTACGGATCCAGGACCAGACCGGTCCGCTGCTCGATCAGGGTGCGGTGCGGCGCGAGCTCTCCGCAGATGTCCTCGGAACGCCGGTCCTGCCAGCCGATCATCGGGGACTGCGGCTCCCCCGTCGCCGGCTCCCAGGCCAGCACGGATTCACCCTGGTTGGCCAGCGCCACCACGTCGACGCCGAGGCCGGCCGCGGCGATCGCGGCCCGGCCGGCGTCGACGACGGACGTGAGCAGGGCGTGCGGGTCCTGTTCCACCCCGCCGTCGTCGAGATAGGTCGGGCGGACGGGCATCTCGGCGCTCCCGCGGACCACACCGGCGCCGTCGACGACGACGGCCTTGGTGCCGGAGGTGCCCTGGTCGATGGCCAGCACGGTCGTCACGGTCGCGTCCCTGCGGGAGTCGGTGGGTGGGTCAGCGGGCGGTGCGGTGGCGGTGGGCGGTGCGCAGCCACCACCGGGTGTCGGTCCCCGCGCGCGCCGGCCGGGGCGTGGCCGGCTCGCGCTCGGGGCCGACCGGGACACCGAGACCGGGCAGCAGATCGGTGACATGGGCGGCGATCCCGAGCGATGCGGTCAGGCCGGTCGAGCGGATCGCGGCCACGTTGATCAGCCGCGGGCAGGCGGTGGACGGTCCGATGACGTAGTTCGTGTCGCGGCCCGCCGGGCGTAGCCCCGTGTAGCTGTCGATCGGCGTCAGTCCGGCCAGGTCGGGATACTGCTCGACGGCCTTGTCCAGGATCTCCGCCGCCGCGTCCGGGCGCACGCTCCAGTCGGTCTTGTCCGCCAGGTCCACCGCGGTGGGTCCGGCGACGACCATCCCGTCCAGGGTGGGGAAGACGAGCACGCCCTTGGTGCGCTTGGTCGGGACCGGCAGCACGATGTGGTCCAACCGTCGACCGTCGGGCAGGGCGAACACGAAGAACTCGCCCTTGCGGGGGTAGATCTCGAAACTGTCGTCGCCGACCAGCCGGGCGATCTCGTCGGCGTGCAGACCGGCGCAGTTCACGACGACCTGCCCGGAGATGGTGCGGCCGTCGGCGAGGCGGACCGTCAGTGCGTCCGGGCCCGGCTCGATGGCCGCCACCCTGGCCTCGAGCAGTACCTGCGCGCCGGCGGCGACCGCGGCGTCGGCCAGCGCGAGGGTGAAGGCCACCGGGTCGGTCACCGACTCCCCCGGCACCTCCAGCGCCCCGTCCTCCCGGACGACGACCTCCACCCCGTTGGCCCGGGCGCCGGCGGCCAGTCCGGCGATGACCTCATGGTCCTCGGGCCGCCGGGGGGTGAGGACCGCGCCGCAGCGCAGGACCGGCAGCTGCAGCACGGCCAGCACCCGGTCCCGCAGCGGGGCG
>JBQGEH010000200.1:0-3436 GCA_052039515.1 Nakamurella sp.
CCGCCGGGCCGTCCGGGGACGACGCGTGAGCCGCCCGGCGCCGCGCAGCTTCAGCCGCTACGGCCTGGGCAGCGAACCCCGGGTGCTGCGGGACCTGGAGCGCACCGGTCTCGGCGACGCCGACGGCGTCCGCGACGGCTATGAGGACGTGCTCCGGGCGCTGTCCCGGGCGGGCCGGCCCGAGATGGCGCTGGCCGGTCTCGCCGACCTCGCCGCCCACCCCGAAGTGTGGGCGCGGGTGCTCCCGGCGCTGCGGTCCAACTCCCGGTTCCGCGGTCGGCTGATCGCCGTCCTCGGTGCGTCGACCGCGCTGTCGGACCACCTGTCCGCCCACCCGGACGACTGGCAGCTGCTGCTCCCCGAGGTCGAGACCACCCGGCTGCTCACCGGCGACCAGGCCTACGCGGTCCTCGCCGCCGCCGTCGGCGTCGACCCGGACGCACCGCGCTGCACCGGCACCGCCGGCCCCCGCGCCACCGTCACCGGCCCGGCCGCGATCCTGGCGCTCAAACGCGCCTACCGCTCGCAGGTCCTGATCATCGCCGCCCACGACCTGGCGCAGGCCGTCGAGTCGTCGCTGCCCGCGGTCGCCCTGCCCGCCGTCACCGCCGCCCTGTCGGGGCTGGCCGACGCCACCCTGCAGATCGGACTCACCCTCGCCGCCACCGGCCTGCCCGCCTCGGCGGCCCCGGCCCGGCTGGCCATCGTCGCCATGGGCAAGTGCGGGGCCAGGGAGCTCAACTACATCTCCGACGTCGACGTCATCTTCACCGCCGAGGGCGAACCGGGGAACGAAGCGGCCGGTCTGGCCAGCGCGACCACCCTCGCCTCGCAGACCATGCGGATCTGTGGCCAGGTGGCCTGGGAGGTCGACGCCAACCTGCGGCCCGAGGGCAAGGCGGGCGCCCTGGTGCGCACCCTCGCCAGCCACGGCAGCTACTACCAGCGGTGGGCCGCGACCTGGGAGTTCCAGGCCCTGCTCAAGGCCCGGGCCGCCGCCGGTGACATCGAGCTCGGCCGCCAGTTCGTGGAGCTCACCCAGCCCGGCGTGTGGAACGCCGCCAAACGCGAGTCCTTCGTCGACGACGTCCAGGCGATGCGCCGCCGGGTCGAGGCGAACATCCCCGACGGGGTCCGCGAACGGGAACTCAAGCTCGGCCCCGGTGGGCTCCGTGACGTCGAGTTCTCCGTCCAGCTGTTGCAGCTGGTGCACGGCCGCACCGATCCCGACCTCCGCATCCCGGGCACCCTGATGGGCCTGCGCGCCCTCATCCGCGACGGCTACGTCGGCCGCACCGACGGCGCCGACATGAGCGCGGCCTACACCTTCCTGCGCCGTGCCGAACACCGCATCCAGCTGCAGCGCCTGCGGCGCACCCACCTGCTGCCCGACAACCACGCCGACCTCGACTGGCTGGCCCGCACCGCCGGCTACAGCGGCGCCGGCACCTCCGACGCCGCCGACGTCTTCAACAGCGAGCTGCAGCAGCACGTCACCACCGTCCGCCGGCTGCACGAGAAGTTGTTCTACCGGCCGCTGCTGCACGCCGTCGCCGCCGTCCCCGGCGACGAGCTGCAGCTCACCCCCGAGTCCGCCGCCGCGCGGCTGGCCGCCCTCGGCTTCCGGGCGCCGGAGGCCGCGCTGCGTCACCTCGCCGCGCTGACCAGCGGTGTCAGCCGGCGGGCGGCCATCCAGCGGCACCTGCTGCCGGTGCTGCTGGACACCTTCTCCACCTCGCCCGACCCGGACGCCGGACTGCTGTCCTACCGGCACGTCTCCGAGGCGCTCGCCGACACCCCCTGGTACCTGCGGCTGCTGCGCGACGAAGGTCTGGTCGCGCAGCGGCTCGCCGGCCTGCTCGGCGCGTCGCGGCTGGTGGGGGACCTGCTGCCGCGGGCGCCGGAGGTGTTGCAGCTGCTCGTCGACGACGCCGCCCTGCTCGCCCCCGAACCCGACCAGGTCGCGGCCGCGCTGCTGCGCCGCTCCCGCAGCGGCCTGACCCCGCAGGAGCAGGTCGACATCGCCCGCAACCGCCGCCGGCACGAGCTGCTCCGGCTGACCTGCGCGGACATGCTCGGCCTGGTCGCGGTGCCCGACATCGTGCTGGGGCTGACCAGCGCCGCCGAGGCCACCCTGCAGGCCGCCTACACGGCGGCGATGGCCAAGGTCGCCCAGGACCGCGGCGGCATCGAATTCCGGCTCGCCGTCATCGGCATGGGCCGCCTGGGCGGCGCCGAGCTCGGCTACTCCTCCGACGCCGACGTCATGTACGTGGCCGTGCCGTTGCCGGGCGCCGACCCGGGCGCGGCGATGGCCGCCGCCAACACCGCCGCCGACCTGATGGGCCGGCTGCTCGCCCGACCCAGCCCCGACCCGGCCCTGCTCATCGACGCCGACCTGCGGCCGGAGGGCAAGAACGGGCCGCTGGTGCGCAGCCTCGACGCGTTCAAGGCCTACTGGCAGCGCTTCGCCCAGGCCTGGGAGCGTCAGGCGTTGCTCCGGGCCCGCCCGGTGGCCGGCGACCCGGAGCTCGGCGCGGAGTTCATCGCCGCCGCCGACGAGTTCCGCTATCCGGCGGACGGGCTGCCCGACGCCGACGTCATCGAGATCCGCCGGATCAAGGCCCGGGTCGACACCGAGCGGCTGCCCCGCGGTGCCGACCCGACCACCCACACCAAACTCGGTCAGGGCGGGTTGTCCGACATCGAGTGGACCGTCCAGCTGCTGCAGCTGCAGCACGCCGGCCGCTACCCGCAGCTGCGCACCCCGCGCACGCTGGACGCGCTGCGCGCCGCCCGCGACCTCGGCCTGCTGACCGCCGAGGACGCCGAGATCCTCGAGCACAGCTGGCTGCAGGCCACCCACGTGCGCAACGTGCTGATGATGGTGAGCGGCAAACCCGAGGACCAGATCCCGCGCCTCGGCCGCCCGCTCGCCGCCGTCGCCCGGGCCATGGGCTACCCGCCGGACGGCGACCCGGGGATCTTCGTCGACGAGTACCGCCGCAGCACCCGCCGGGCGCGCAAGGTCGTCGACCGGCTGTTCTCCGGGGTCGGCTGAGCCCGGGATAATGACCGGATGCCTACCTGGGTCTGGATCGTCCTCGTTCTCGCGGTGGTCGTCGTCGCCGCTCTCGTCGTCGGGCTGGTGCTCGCGCGTCGCCGCACCGTCTCGCTGCGCACCACCGACGACACCGCCGCCGTCGACCGCACCCCCAAGAAGGGCGGCTACACCCCCGGGCAGAGCTCGATCTCCTTCTCCTCCGCGCCGTCGGGCACCGCGGTGCTCAACCGGCCCACCACGCCCGAGCCCGAGCCCACCCCAGAACCGGCCCCGAAGCCCGCCACCCCGGCCCCCGCACCCAGCCCGGCACCCACCCCGACCGTCGTCCCCGCCGCGGGCCCGGACGAGATCGAGTCCGCCGACGGCCGGCTG
>JBQGEH010000201.1:0-6310 GCA_052039515.1 Nakamurella sp.
CCCCGGTGGTGACCCGGACCGTGGCGGTGGCCGGCGAGGCGTTACCCGCCGCGTCCCGGGCCAGGACGGCGTAGCCGTAGCCGGTGTTCGGTGCCCGGCCCGCGTCGGTCCAGCCGGTCGGCGCCGGGGAACCGGTGACGGTGGCGACCCGGGCACCGTCGCGGAGCACGTCGTAGGAGCGCACCCCGACGGCGTCGGTGGACGCCGTCCAGCGCAGGGTGACCGTGGTGCCGGCGGCGGTGGCGGTCAGCCCGGTCGGGGTGGACGGCGGGGTGGTGTCGGTGGTGCACGGCGGCGGGGTGACGGTCACGGTGGCGCTGGCCTGCGACCGGTTGCCGGCCGCGTCCCGGGCGTTGACGTACAGGCCCCAGGTGGCGCCGGGGACGACGGTGAGCGTGGTCGAGGTGACGGTGCCGGCGACCGCGGTCATGAACTGGCCGTCGTGGTAGACGTCGTAGCCGGTGACGCCGACGTCGTCGGTCGCCGCGGTCCAGCTCAGCGTCATCGTGTCGCAGGTCAGGTTGCCGGTCCGGGGTGACCCCGGGGCGGTGGGCGGCCGGGTGTCGGAGGTGGCGAACGCGGTGCGCCAGCGCTGGTTGGCCGAACCGTGGCAGGTCCAGACGCCGACGCGGGAGCCGTTCACGGTGCGGTTGTCGTAGACGTCCAGACACAGCCCGGACTGCCGGCCGACGACGGTCCCGTCGGCGCCCAGCCGCCACAGCTGGGCGGCGGCGCCGGTGCAGGTGGCGGACTGGACGTAGGCCGGCGGGGTGGTGCGGGCACCGGCGATCTCGAGGCACCGGGTGTCGCCGAGCGTCCGCAGCTCCCCCGCGGCGGTGAGGTTCCACTGCTGGTTACCGCGGCCGTGACAGTCCCACACGATGACCTGCGCGCCGGACGCGGAGGAGGCGCCGGACACGTCGAGGCAGCGACCGGACGCCACCCCGACGACGGTGCTGGGGGCCGCGGCCTGCGCGGTCCCGGCGGACATCAGCAGGCCGGCGATCAGGGCGAGGACCGCGACGGCGACGGTCAGCGCCCGGGTGCGCGGGGACGGGACGACGGTCATCGGTGACCTCCGGTGCGGCAGCGATCGGATGTGAGCGCTGACACACCGCCCGCGGTCTGTCTACCGCGTCACCCGTCCGGCGCGCAACGGGTGGCACCCGGACGGGGTGCTGTGCCGACCCGGCGGCACTCCCGGCCGGGCGTCAGAGGGCCAGGGTCTTGACCCCGAGGACGAGCAGGCCGAACGCCACGATCGCGACGATCAGCAGCGTCCGGCCCCACCAGGACAGTCCGGTCCGCCGGACCGCCAGGAACGAGAACACGCCCATCTGCGCGACCAGCACCCAGACACTCGCCCACAGCGCGGTGTGGAAGTCCCATCCGGTGATCGCCGACACGGCGAGCAGCAGCATCGGGACGAGGGCGGCCTGCACGATCTGGCCGGAGGTGCCGAGCAGGAGGCGCCAGTCGCCGCGGTGCAGGCGCTCCCCGTGCACCCCGAGGTGGGCGACGAACTCGGCGAACAGGCTGGCGCCGAAGAGACCGCCGGTGGCGATGGCCACGTCCAGCAGCGCGTTCCCCGCCGTCGCCTCACCGCCCACGTGCCGGGTCAGCACGAGCAGCGTGCTCAGGCAGGCGATGTTGCCGTACAGCCGCTCCCGGAGGATGGCGCCGACGGTGGCCGGTGGCAGCTCGTCGGACCAGTGCGCTCGGCGGGCCCGGGCGCGTCCGCTCGGGATGGGGCCGGTGGTGGTGCTCATCGGTGCATCCTCACATCCCCCGCGCCGCCGGATCAGGGTCGGTAGTGCAGGAACCAGGAGTCGGTGTGCAGCAGCGCGGCGGCGAGATCGCTGCGGTCGCACTGCAGGCTGGCGCCGACGGCCAACTGCTGGCCGGCCAGCGTCCACGCCGCGTCGAAGGTGGTCGGCGGCCGTGCGGCGACCCACTGCAGCATCGTGCCCCACGACGCGACGAGCTCGGCGCCGTACGCATCGGCCCACTCCCGCCCCACGGCGACGAGGGCTGCGTGGTGCTCATCGCCCCAGGCGCCGAAGTAGGAGACCCGCGCGGTCGCTTCCCAACAGGTCGCGACCGGCAGCAACACGACCGCGCAGGACTGCCCGGTCGGGGTGAACCAGAGGTGGCTGCGCCGGGTCAGCCAGGGGTCGGCGGCCAGCTGCGCGGGGCTGCCGGCGGCCGCGGTCCGGCGGTCCCAGCGGAGCTTCTCCACATCGAACAGATCAGCACCGTCGGCCAACAGCGCGGGGGCGTCGGCCTCGGTCAGCTCCGCGGCATCCCGGATGATGAAGCCGAGGTGCTCGGCATCCACGGGGTGGTCGACCGACCAGTGGGTGTAGGACGTCCACGGCGACGACGTCCATGATGCGACCGCGGCGCGGAAGGCGGAATCCTCGTCGACGAGACAGCCCTCCCACGGCTCTTCGCTCCCCCAGGACGAGACCACCACCGGCCACCGTCCGCTCACGGAGAGCACCTCGCGGGCGGCGGACCACACCGCGAACACCTCGTCCGGTGCGCAGCGCACCGCGAGCCGGCCGCCGGGGATGTCCAGCACCGGCCGGTCGGCGAGGACGGTGGATGCGAGCAACCGGGCCAGGGTGGCCGCATCGACGGGGACGATCATCCGTGCATCCTCACACCCCGGACGCACGTCACCCCCGGCGCCGGGCGGCTCCGGGGGTGACGGGTGCGGACGGTCAGGGACGCAGCATCGCCGCGTAGGAGCCGACGCCGACCAGCGACTGTCCGTTCCAGGCGTTGTCGTCGAGCCGGATCGAGACCAGGGTGCCGTCGGCGGGGTCGAACTCGACGTCACGGACGGTGCCGACCTCGTCCCCGGCGGTGGTCAGCGCCCGCTTCTTCAGCAGGGTGTGCGGCTTGGCGCTGAGCTCGGTGAGCCGGTCGTCGGGTACCACGACCGCGTCCGCGCCGGCGACCGTCACCGCGTCGGTGCCGAACGCCACGATGTTGCTGAACGGCAGCATCGACGCCTCACCGGCGGTCTTGCCCAGCGAGACCGCGACGACCTTGTGGGCGGCCGGGTCGACGACGAACGAGGAGATGGTGCCGACGGTGCTCGCGTCGGCGGTGCTGACGACCTTGCGGCCGGTGGCTTCCGAGAACAACATCAGTGCTTCTCCCCCAGCTGCGCGCGGAACGCGTCGACCGCGGACCCGAACTGGGCCAGGTCGTCGGTCATGTAGTTGCTCGCCGACGCGGGCACCATCAGGTGCTCACCGGACGCGGCGATGGTGTCGGGCAGCGGGATCAGCAGCCGCTGCTTCCCGCGGTTCATCGTCTCGGCCGGCAGGATCTCGTAGCCGACCACGTCGGCCTGGCTGGTCGCCGGGTCACCGAGGATGCCGATGACGACGTCACTCACCGTGCCCAGCGCGCTGCCCTGGTCGGTGAGGACCTGGGAGTGGAGCACGTCACCGCGGCCCGGGCCCTGCTGGGCGGTGGCGGCGAGCGCCTCCTCGAGGGGGACGAGGTCGTCCTCGCTCTCGATGACCACAGCGGACTTGCCGAGGCCGGACACCTTGGCCCAGGGCAGGGCGGTCTTCAGCGGCCCGGCGAACAGGCCGCGGCCGGCGAGGGTGAACGCCTCGACCTGGCCGCCGTGCGCGGCGTAGACGATGTCCTTGATCTGGGCGACGTCCTCACCGCCGTGGGTCACGACCGGCATCTTGACCAGCTCGCTGGCCCGCACCAGGGTGCTCATCGACGGCCCCCCTTGCGCTTGCCGTCATTGATGATGACGCCGCCCGAGCGGCGCTTCGCCTGCACGGCGATGATCCCGCCGACGATCACCGCGATCACCACGATCACGATGATCAACCACACCCACCAGTCCATCGCCCGCTCTTCTCTGCTCACCCGTGCTGTTGACGGATCCGTCGCTTCGCCCGGACCGGTGTCGGGTCGACGAGTCGACGCGCGGCGGCCACCTGTGCGGGTGACGACGCCCGATCCGTCCGGTACTTGCCCGCGGACGGGATCGGCCAATCAGCGCAGGTCGGCCGTGGTGCTGCCGGCATCCGGGCGGGCTGTGGGAGTGCAGCGGTGCACCCGGCGGGGCCGGGTGACCGGCTCAGTTCGCGCCGGCGCGCAGCTTCCCGGCGACGGCCATCAGCTGCCCGAGCACCCCGTTGACGAACCGCGGCGAGTTGTCGGTGGACAGCGACTTGGCGAGCTCCACCGCCTCGTCGACCACGACCGGGCCGGGCACGTCGGAGTAGAGCAGCTCCCAGGCGGCGATGCGCAGCACGGCGAGGTCCACCGCGGGCATCCGGTGCAGTTCCCAGCCCTGGGAGTGCTCGGCGAGCAGGCCGTCGATGCGCCGGTAGTGGGTGGCCACGCCGCGCACGATCTGCTCGGCGTACTCCCCCATCGGCGTCAGCTCGCCGGTCTCCTCGCGCTCGGCGAGCAGCGTCAACGGGTCGACGTTGCGGGCATCGGCGGCGAACACGACGTCCAGGGCGCGTTTACGGGCCTTGCTGCGGGCGGACATCGTGGGGTGCTGCTCTCTGCCGGGGATGCGGGGTGGAAACGGACGCGCGGGAACGCGTCAGGCGGTGACGCGGCCGAGGTAGCGGCCGTCGCGGGTGTCGACCTTGATCTTGTCGCCGGTGTTGAGGAACAGCGGCACCTGGATCTCGGCGCCGGTCTCCAGGGTGGCGGGCTTGGTGCCGCCGGTGGACCGGTCGCCCTGCAGGCCGGGATCGGTGTGGGAGATCACGAGCTCCACCGAGACCGGGTTCTCCACGAACAGCACGGTGCCGTCGTGGGTGGCGACCATGGCGTCGTTGTTCTCCAGCAGGAAGTCCGCCGCGCCGGCCACGGCCGCACCGGGGACCGTCACCTGGTCGTAGGTGTCCTTGTCCATGAAGACGAAGTCGGCGCCGTCCTTGTAGAGGAAGGTCATGTCGCGCTTGTCGACGGTCGCGGTGTCGACCTTGAGGCCGGCGTTGAAGGTCTTGTCGACCTGCTTGCCGGTGAGCACGTGCTTCAGGGTGGTCCGCACGAACGCGGGGCCCTTGCCCGGCTTGACGTGCTGGAACGCCACCACGGTCCACAGCTGGCCCTCGAGGTTGAGCACGAGGCCGTTCTTCAGATCATTCGTCGATGCCATGGCGGACGCCACTGCCCCTTCTGCTGCGCACGCACCGGCGCTGACTACAGCACCAGCAGGTTCTTGGCGGTCAGCGTGAGCACCTCGTAACCCGAGGCGCGGACCACGCCGCTGTCTTCGATCCGGACCCCGCCGCGGCCCTCGAGGTACACCCCGGGCTCGACGGTCAGGACCATGTTCGCGTCGATGATACCGGTGGCGGCGGCTGCGACCGCCGGTGCTTCGTGGATCTCCAGGCCCACGCCGTGGCCGAGTCCGTGCAGGAAGCGGTCGCCGTAGCCGGCGTCCTCGACCACCCGGCGGGCCGCCGCGTCCAGCGCACCGCCGGTCACACCGGGGGCGACGAGCTCCTCCGCGGCGGTCTGCGCGGCGAGGACGACGGCGTGGATCTCGGCCTGCCAGCCCTGCGGCTCGCCCAGGACGACGGTGCGGGTCATGTCCGAGTGGTAGCCGGCGAACCGCGCTCCGAAGTCGAACTTGACCAGGTCACCGCGTTCCAGGGCGGCGCCGGTGGGCCGGTGGTGCGGGATGGCGCTGTGCGCGCCCGCGGCGACGATCGTCTCGAACGCCGGGTCCTCGGCGCCACCGCGGCGCATCCGCTCGTCCAGGTCCAACCCGACCTCCCGCTCGGTCCGCCCGGCCCGGATCCCGCCGTCGGCGATGAGCGCGGCGAACGCCTCGTCGGCGATCGCGCAGGCCCGCCGCAGCGCCTCGATCTCGTCGTCGTCCTTGACCGCGCGCAGCCGCTCGACGAGTCCGGTGGTGGGGACGAGGGTGGCGGTGTCCAGGCCCGCGAGCTGGGTGTGCGCGGCGACCGTGAGGTGCCCGGCCTCGAAGCCGAGCCGCCCGGTGGCCGCCCGGACCAGGGCGGGCGCGGAGGCCCGGTCGACGACCGTCCGCAGGTCCGGCACCTGCGCGGCGGCCTGGGTCACGTAGCGGCCGTCGGTGCAGAACAGCGTCGCGTCCTCACCCGCGGCCCCCACCACCAGCGCGGCATTGGAGCCGGTGAAGCCGGTCAGGTAGCGGATGTTCAGCAGATCGGTGACGAGGAGGGCCTCGACGTCGAGGTCGGCGAGCAGGGAGCGGAGGGCGGCACGGCGGGCGGCGAGGTCGGACACCCGTCCGACCCTAGTGCGGACCGCCGGGGCC